>CAMCSA010000008.1 GCA_945877405.1 uncultured Erysipelotrichaceae bacterium
TTGTAATGACGTTAGGACCATATGAGTGAGTTACAAGCCTCGACTCTTTAGAGTCTGGGTAATTGACGTGTCTTGACGAATATGTGATCTGCGATACAATAGTGGTCGACACAAAACGTGTCCGTCAGTAGCGGCTACCTGACGTAAAGCGAAAATAAGGAGATTTACAAATGAACAAAAACACGCAGACGTTTGCGAAGATCGCGATGATTGCGGCAATCTACACTGTCGTATCACTCGTACTGGCACCATTTACCTATGGAAATATTCAGGTGCGTATTGCAGAGGCATTAACTCTATTGCCTTTAATCTATAAGCCATCTATTACTGGTGTTACCCTTGGTTGCTTTCTGACTAATCTCATCGGGGCAATGATCGGTGTCAATCCAACCGGAATGATTGATTCTGTGGTAGGTACAACAGCCACACTTCTGGCGGCGTTATTGACCTATTATCTGAGGAATCGTAAGCTTGCAGGAATTCCTGTATGGTCCATTCTGATGCCGGTAGTCTTCAATTTCTTCTTTGTTGGCATGGAACTGTCCGTTCTGTTTTTTGACGGGAATGTCTGGCTTGGATTACTGATCATGGGAACTGAAGTGGCAATTGGAGAACTGATTTCTGTTATTCTTGGCTACTTCCTGATCAGAACACTGGAAAAAACAGATATATTCAGATAACGGAATACACATATCACAGCCGCAGGCATGTCGTAACTGACATGTCTTTTCTTATGAAATAACAAAAAGAAAACCCATCAGAAAGATTGATGGGTTCAATAGGGAATGATCAGCACATGATGCAGAAACGTGTACCTGGTACAAAGTGATCCAATAATACCATTTCTGCTTCCGGAATTCTGCCGATGAGGTTTCTTTGACCATCGTTTTTCATGTCTTTGAGAACAATCTGCAGTTCACCATGATAATGGCGGCAGTTGTCATTGACAATGACGACATCGCCTCGATGGAACATATCCTGATCACATGGGCGGGCAGGGAAGTCTTCCTTTTTGTAGATCATACGAGTTGCACGTGATCTGATCATGTAATAGACATACTCACCTGCACTGTGTAACGGGAAGTCCAGAACTTTTCTTTCCAGATCCGTTACACCATCTGCCATTTCAATCGAGAATGGAACGCGTGTGATATCACCATGAGGCAGAAAATGAGATAAAGGACCGAAGGCATCATCTGTTCCTTCATAAACAGGTACATTGATATAGGCAGCTTTCATGACTTCATCGATCTGTTCGAATTCTTCTTTGGATGCAAAGGCATTACCGAACAGCACTTCATCGCAGTTATCCATCGCAATGATGTGTTTGAGCTGCTGGGCAGGGGTAATCCATCGATGATCTTCCAGTGTCGGTAATCCATCCTGGATCGGCCATGGGCCATGGGCACCTTCCACATTGGAAGAAATGAACATGGCAACCTTAATACCTGCTTTCTTCCAGTGGTTGTTGACTGTCATTGTTGATACAAGATCTGCCCCTGTATAGCGCTCTGGATAGAAGTTGTGGCAGCAGACAAGATTGTCTGTATGTGCACCACCAGCAATCGCAGCATCGATCGGCTTTACAAATGCAGCGGACATTTCCACACCGATTCCATAGGAATTGTTGATTAATGTAATATCTCTTTCGTCCCCATAGCACAGATCCATGCGGATGATGTCGATTCCCATATCGACAAACGGCTGCAGATTATTTTCATCTGCTCCGATCTTTTCCAGGAAAAAGGTATTGCAGTCACCGGATACCTTCATTCCATACTGATGAGCAATGCCTGTCAGTTTTCTGAAATAGTCTGCGACCTCTTCTTTTGTTCCAGGTACGGAAAACATGCTTGTAAATACTTTCGTAAAGCCATGGCTGCTGGCAAGTTTCAGATAATCATCAATCTGCTGTAATGTTTCCTGCTCTGGATAAACGGATACACCTAAAGTAATAGACATAAAATGATTCCTCCTATGGGCATTATACTATGTGTTATTATGATTTGAAACATGTTGGTAAGTTGTACCTGAATCAGAAACATGTATCAAAAACAGGAATTATGCATGATTGACTACCAAAACAGTTCAGATTGGTCTACAATACTAGTGGGTAGGTTATGAAAAGAATACTTGATAAAATGACCATCAAGGAACTGTGGGGCCTTTATCCGGTTGCGTTAGTCGCTCCTAAAAGCAATTGGAAGACATGGTATCGGGAAGAAGAAACAGAGCTCAGAAAGGTCATTCCTGCATCCGTGATCTATCGGATCGAGCACGTCGGTTCAACCGCACTTTCCAATATATGGGCAAAGAATATTGTGGATATCATGCTGGAAGTACGCACTCAGGATGATCTTCTCAAGGTCAGAAATATTCTTCTGGGGCATGGATACAGATGCATGTCACAGGGAGCACATCGCATCTCTTTGAATAAGGGGTATATGACAGATGGTATCACGACAAGGGTCTTCCATCTGCATGTCCGTCTTGTCGGAGATCATGATGAACTGTATTTCAGAGATTATCTGAATGAGCATCCGGAAGCTGCCAGGGCATATGAAAAACTGAAGCTTGAGTTGTGCCGACAGTTTGGTAACAACAAGGAACAGTATATTGCGCATAAGACTGAGTTTGTACAGAAGTATACTGCCATTGCAAAGCAGCTGTACAAAAACAGGTATGAGTGAGTAAGAGATCAGTGAATAAACAGGATTGCCAATCATCAGCAGTCCTGTTTTTGATTTCATTTCCGATTTTTGTGGCAAATCACTTCCGGTTTTTGTGGTAACTCTGGAAAAGTGAAGTTCGAGAACAGTTCGTACAGTATCTGAAACAGAAAAAACCGCTGATGCGGTTTATCTGATCACGTGTCATTTTGGTAAAAATGATTCAGATATGATGTTTTCTGAACAGTTCGTCGGAAACAGATGGATAGCATTCCAAAGGGAAATTCTGGATGGAATGGTACTGCAGGCCGTATTCACTCAGATAGCCATGGAACCATACAGCCATGCATAATCCCTGAAAGAGATCTCTTTTCAGAGTCAACATCCCTGCAATCATTCCTGTCAGAAGATCTCCACTTCCTGCCTGAGCCAATGCTGCGCATCCACTCTGGTTGATATATACATCACCTTCAGGTGAAACGACGATCGTATTTGCTCCCTTGAGGACAACATACATGTGGTATTTTTCAGCAAACTGCAGTGCACATTCCTGTCGATGGGAGATGATGTATTCTACCGGTTTCCCGGTTAATGCGGCAAATTCACCAATGTGTGGTGTAATGACCATCGGAACATTGACAAAGCGGAACAGATACGTGTTATTGACAAGCATACGCAATGCTTCCGCATCCAGAATCACAGGGCCTGTAGCATTCTGCAGAATGGTTTCCAACACATCATTTTTACAGTCCAGATTGTTCCATCCACTTCCACAGGCAACTACTTTTGCATTTACGACAGCATTTTTCAAAGTGTGTGACTGGTTTTCCTTATGGAACGGAAGGAAAACCGGCGTGATGAACTTTGAAGCAACAATCGGATAGATGCAGTCATGCAATCCCACCATCAGATAGGAAGTGCCAATCGTTTTTGCACCAAGGATATTCAGGCATAATGCACCTGCCATCCCGTAACTGCCGCCGACAATCAGTGTTTTGCCATGGGTTCCTTTATAGTCAGATTCCTGTCTTGCAGGGAAGGATGAGAAAAACAGCTGTTCATTCATTTCTGCATATGGAGAAGTGATATTGTGACTGATACCTAAGGGAAGAAGAACGCAATGATCAAACATATGATGTTCCTTGCGCAACATATGGAATGGTTTATAACATTCAAGTGCACATGTATATGCAGAAGCAAGTCCATCCCGATCACAGGCACCACTGTCACATTCACACCCTGAATTGATATCGATGCTGACAGTTTTATGGCGGTATGCATTCAGTTTTCGGAAGATGGAACGTGTAGAGGAATCCAGTACGCCATGGTATCCGAAACCATACACGGCATCGACAATGACATCTGCAGATTCAGCAGGACTGATGTCTTCAACAAATAAAGAAGGATCCAGTTTTGCATATGCGTGCTTTGCTTCATCAGTTTTCGGTAATCCATGCAAAAGGAGTACATGAACGTCCATGGAATCTGAAAGAACATCCGCAACAACAAATCCATCACCGCCATTGTTTCCATTTCCGCATAGAATGAAAACAGAACGTGCATCCGGGAATGTTTCCTGTATGAACTGAGCAGTTGCCTTGCCTGCCCGATCCATGAGCTGCTGATTGTTGAGGCCACAAGCTGCCTCGATTTCCTTCATTCCTTCTTTATGTATGATCATATGTTTTCTCTTTTCTGCGTGCGAATATCTTAACATGAAATGGTTCTGATGGTACAGCAGTATCGATATTACATATTTTTTGTTTGAACACTGTCGTATTTTTAATGCACAGATTTACCAATTTGTATACCAGAAGCACAAAAAGTGACGATTTTGTGTAACTGAAAGCCCTTAATAGTGAAATTTTGTGATAAATATGCCAAATCAATGCTATAATGTGGTTGTTATCAAGGAGGATACGTTACATGCCAACAAAGAAAGCCGTTGCAACTGAAGAAACAGCTGCAACACCAAAGAAGAGAACATGTAAGAGAAAGACTACAACAGCTGCTGCTGAAAGCGCAACTGAAACTACAGAAACAGTCGCTAAGAAGACAACAGCGAAGAAGACAGCTACTAAGAAGACAACAACTGCTAAGAAGACAACAACAAAGAAGACTGCAGCCAAGAAGGTTGAAGAACCTGCAAAGGTTGAAGCTCCTGTTGTTGAAGAAACAGTTAAGGTTGAAGAACCTGTTGTTGAAGTTGCTAAGAGAACTGTCAAGGACTATGAAGACATCATCAACTGGAAGAAGGGCGAAGCTCATGCGATGGACTGGTTATATATCGAAGTCAATGCAGGTGACCTTCTGACAGAAGTTGAAGCAGGTGTTGATAACCTGGCTACAACATGTCAGGCAATCCTGAATGTCATGCTTGAAGGTGATGGTTTCATCGTAAGACCTGCAGAAGAAGATATGGTTTCCACATCTTTGACTGTACGTTACTACTGCGACAACCTCTCCGCTGACCGCAGAAAGTATTTCGAAAACTGAGATTCTCGATCATAAAAGCTCATCTTTACCGGTGAGCTTTTTTCGTATATTCAGCAGTCAGAGTAATACTGATTCCCCAGGCATAAACGATCTCACTCAAACCGTTGATCGACATGGTTGACAGAATCAGCAGGAAGGCAGGTAAGGTGAACATGAAATATAACCTCAGCTTTGAAAGATCATGGATGTGGCTGGCAATGAACACATAATTGAAGATGAATAATGTTCCGTTTGCACAAAGTACATGCAGATTGGAAAGTACATCTGCCTGGTTGTGATAGGGGATGATCATTGCCAGTACTGCCAGAAGATCCATGAGGAAAACCCATTGTTTCTGATGTCTAAGGGAAGTGGTCAGTGGTATGAGTAATACATTGAACCAAGCCCATAGACTAAGTCCACCCAGTTTCATAATCCATCCGTTTTCCTGATTGATGACACCGGTAAAATTGATGTCTGACATGTCAAAGATGAAATATGTCAGCCATAACAGAAGCGGGATCAGCCCATATCCGACCAGTTGTATGCATCTTTTTTTCAGTTGAGAATTCTTTTTGGACATAATAGAATAATTATAACTTTGAAGGGGTATTTTATGAAGGTCGGTTATCAGGGAAATCATGGCACATACAGTGAAATTGCAGCTTTGACTTTTTTTGAAGGTGTGGAATTTGAACAGGTGGGGTTTAAGAATTTTCCATCGTTATTTGAGGCACTGGATACAAAGCAGATTGATTATGCGGTGATTCCGGTTGAAAATACGACAACAGGTATCATATCCAGAACATATGACCGGTTCCGTGATTATGACCTTCATGCGGTAGGGGAAATCAATGTTCCGATCACGGAAGATCTAATTGTATGCCCAGGAACAACCATTGATGAAATTGAAGAGGTTTACAGTCATCCGGAAGCTTTAAGTCAGTGCGGACGCTTTTTTGCAGAGCACCCGAAGTGCAGATCCATGGCATATCAGGATACATCTGCTTCTGTTGCCTATGTGAAGGAATGCAATGATCACAGAAAGGCAGCACTTGCCAGCTGGAGAGCAGCGGAATACTATCAGATGGAATCACTGATGAAATCCGTTCAGGATTCCACAAGGAACATGACAAGATTTCTTGTGATGAGCCAGTGTGAATCCACAGCAGCGGATGCTGATAAGATTTCGATGATGTTCATTCTGCGCAATCATTCCGGAGCATTATACAATGTACTTGGAATCCTTGCCAAAAACGGTATTGATATTGTACGTTTGGAATCACGGCCGATTCCGGATACTCCATTCCAGTATATGTTCTATATTGATTTTAAGGGAAACCTCAGAAACAGAGAGATCCAGAATGTGATTCATGAGATGGAAGTCAGATGTGAATATACAAAGGTATTTGGCTGTTATAAGTCTCATGAAAATATTTTCAGAAAATAAATGTTTGTTTTGATGTGCTGTTGTGATAGAATTACATTGTTCAGGAAAAAGATATGAAGAGCTATTCTTACAGATATTACTTTTTTTACTTTAGATAAACAGGGCAACAGATATTGCCCGTTTCATTGTGAATAAAGGCATTATCTGAGATGGACATGCAAACAGAGCCATGTGGATGATGCCACATGGTTTTTTATATCTTACCGGAGGGAAAAAGATGAAGATAGAAGTTCATGCAGCAAGTGCCACATATCCGATTTACATGGAAAGAGGAATCCTCAACCATGCAAAGGAATATATCGGAAGAGAAGGACATGTGTTCATCGTATCGGATGATGGGGTTCCAAAGCAGTATCAGGATGTATTACAGAAGCAGTATCCTGATGCTGGAATGTATGTGTTTGAAAACGGTGAGCCATATAAAAACTTTGATACATTACAGGAAATACTCAAAGCCATGCAGCAGGCACACCTTTCACGCAAGGATACCGTGATTGCCTTAGGCGGTGGGGTAGTCGGCGATATGGCAGGATTTGCTGCGGCGATCTACATGCGTGGCATTCACTACATCAATATTCCGACAACTACTTTGTCTCAGATTGATTCGAGCATCGGAGGAAAGACAGCCATTGATTTCAATGGTGTGAAAAACTGTGTTGGTGCCTTCCTGCAACCGGATCTGGTGCTTGTAGATCCGGATCTTTTATCCACATTGACACCAAGGCATTTCCATAATGGACTTGCAGAAGCTGTTAAAGAAGGGCTGATCGCAGATGCAAAGCTGTTTGAACTGTTTGAAACAGATACGTGGGAAGATCATCTGGATGAGATCATTGAACGATGTCTTCTGATCAAGAAAAACATCGTTGAACATGATGAAAAAGAAACAGGGGAAAGAAAACTGCTGAATTTCGGTCATTCCTACGGGCATGCTTTTGAATCTTCATTTGGAATGAATGGTTATTACCATGGAGAATGCGTAGGCCTTGGCATGTTGACAGTCATGGAAAACCCTGAACTGACTGAAAGAGTGAAAAAAGTTCTGCGCAGGCTTTCCTTACCGGTCGAATGCCAGTATGATCCGAAAGAAATCATCTCTTTGATGAAATCGGATAAGAAAAGCAATCACGATACAATCACCATTGTACAGGTAGATGAGATCGGTCATGGTTACCTGCAGGAGTGGACATATGAGAAGGCGGGGAAGAAGATCGGTTTATGAAAAATATCATAGGTAATAATCTGACATTGACACTGTTCGGGGAATCTCATGGAAAGGCCATTGGCGGCGTACTGGATGGATTTCCTGCAGGTGTCACAATTGATGAAGCACTGATTGAGGCTATGATGTCAAAGCGCAGAGCTGCAGGTACGATATCAACAGGAAGGCAGGAGGCAGATATCCCGGAATTTCTGTCCGGCATTAAAAACGGTGTGAGCGAAGGAACACCGATTGCCTTTATCATCGCAAATAAATCACAGAGGTCCAATGACTACAATGCCCTGACCGGTATTGCAAGACCTGGTCATGCTGACTATACAGGTCATGTTCACTATCTTGGGTTTGAGGATGCCAGTGGTGGAGGTCATTTTTCCGGAAGGCTGACGGCTGTTATGGTGGCAGCTGGTGCATTATGCATGTGCATGTTACGGGAAAGAGGCATTTCCATTGGAACCCATATCGCATCTTTGCATGGAATCCTGGATCGTAAATGGAATGAAGATGATCTTGATCATGAGATTGCATTGATCAATGAAAGAAAGTTTGCTGTGCTGGATGAAACAAAAGAAGAATCCATGATTGCTGAAATCAATGCGGCAAGAATGGAACTGGATTCCGTTGGAGGAATTCTTGAAACAGCAATCGTACATCTGCCAGCAGGATTAGGTGATCCTGAATTTGATTCTCTGGAAAGCCAGCTTGCCCATGCCATGTTCTCCATTCCTGCTGTAAAAGGCATTCAGTTTGGAAAGGGCTTCGGCTTTGCGGATCTGAAAGGATCTGAAGCAAATGATCCATTTGAAATGAAAGATGGTAAGGTAACAACCGTTACCAACAATAATGGTGGAATCAATGGTGGTATCACCAATGGTATGCCGGTATTATTCTCAACGGTCATCAAACCGACTCCTTCCATTGCCCAGAAGCAGAAAACAGTCAGCTTTGTGGAAGGAAAAAATGTGGAAGTGGAAATCCATGGCAGACATGATCCTGCCATCATCCATCGGGCAAGAGTTGTACAGGATGCCATGAGTGCAATTGTGATTGCGGATGCGCTGATCACAAGATATGGGCAGATTGACTGGAGGGAAGGTGAATGAAACTTGGTTTGATTGGTATGCCTTTAGGTCACAGCTGGTCACCTTCCATTCACGGCTGGCTGATTCATGAAGACTATTCCCTGATTCCATTAGAAAAGGAAGAACTTGGACCGTTTCTGAGCAGTAAAAACTTTGATGGGCTGAATGTGACCATTCCCTATAAACAGGATGTCATCCCGTATCTGGATGAGATCGAAGAAGGGGCAAAGAAAATCGGTGCGATCAACTGTATTGTAAACCGCAGCGGGAAACTGATCGGCTATAACACGGATTATGAAGGCTTCCGTGACATGCTTGTGGTGCATGGTGTTCCGGTAAATGGTTCTAAGGTGGCAGTTTTGGGAACCGGTGGTGCATCGAAAGCGGTTGTTGAGGCAATCATCAGTCTTGGTGGAAACCCTGTGAGTGTTTCAAGAAACGCAAAAGCCGGTTCGATTACCTATGAAACACTTCTGGAAACACAGGATGAATATGAAGTGCTTGTCAATGCTACACCAGTCGGTATGGCACCGGATGTGGATCGTACACCAGTGGAGCTGTCGCAGTTTACAAAGCTGAAATATGTGATTGATATCATCGCCAATCCATTATGTACAAAGCTATGCTTTGAAGCAAAACGCTTTGGCATCCCTTATCTTGGCGGGTTTGAGATGCTTGTAAGACAGGCGATTGCGGCCGACAGGTATTTCCTTGGCAGGGACATGGACATGCAGTTGTGTGAGCCATGCATGAACGCATTGCTGGAAGAAAGAAGAAATATTGTTCTGATCGGTATGCCGACATGTGGGAAATCGACGATTTCAGCTTTACTTGGTGAAATCACAGGAAGGCATGTCGTGGAAATGGATCAGGAAATCGTTGAAAGGATCGGAATGCCGATTGCAGACTGGTTTGCATTGCATGGGGAAGCAAGCTTCCGGAAAATGGAAATGGAAACAGCCGAAGCACACAGTACAGGTACAGGTGAAATCATCAGCTGTGGCGGAGGTGTCATTAAAACAGAAGCTACGATGGAGGCATTAAGCAGAAATGGTATCGTTGTCTGGATTGATCGTGATCTGGATAAACTGTATTCCACAAGTGATCGACCGCTAGCCTCAAACAATGATCAGCTGAAAACGCTGTATGAACAAAGACGTCCACTGTATCGGATGTACAGTGACATCATCGTAGAAAATAACGGAACAGTGGAAGACTGTATCCGTACAATCATGGACAAAACAGGATTAAAGGAGAAAAAATTATGATTATTACAATGAAGAAGGATGCTTCTGCAAAGGAACTGGAAAGACTGCGCGAAGGTTTTGATGAAAAAGGATTACGTGTCAATGTCATTGAAGGTGAAGAATATAACGTATGGGGTATTGTAGGTGATACAGCACATATCAATGATCGAGACATTCTGGCAAACCGTTGTGTTGCCAATGTACAGAGAGTTTCTGCACCATATAAACTGGCAAACAGAATGTTCCATCCGGAAGATACGGTTGTTGATGTGGGTGGTGTCAAAGTTGGTGGCACATCACCGATTGTTGTGATCGGTGGCCCTTGCTCAGTAGAAAACAGGGATATGATCTGCAGGATTGGTGAAGAAGTAAAGGAATGTGGCGCAAAGATGATCAGAGGTGGTGCATATAAGCCAAGAACTTCTCCATATGCATTCCAGGGCCTTGGATATGAAGGTATTCTTGATATGGCCGAAGCAAGAAACAGAACTGGGTTACCGATTGTATCTGAACTGATGAGTGCAGATAAGATTGATGAATTCGTTGAGAATGTGGATCTGATTCAGATCGGTGCAAGAAACATGCAGAACTTTGATCTTCTCAAAGCGGTAGGTCATGTCAATAAGCCGATTCTTCTCAAGCGTGGCATGTCAGCAACCATTGAAGAATGGATCATGTCTGCAGAATATATCATGGCTTCCGGTAATCCGAATGTCATTCTGTGTGAAAGAGGAATCCGTACATTTGAAAAATATACAAGAAATACAATGGATCTGGCAGTCATTCCAATCATCAAGGAAAGAACACATCTGCCGATCATCATCGACCCATCTCATGCAACGGGTGATTGGAAACTGATTGAATCCGTGTCACTTGCTGCAGTGGCAGCTGGCACTGATGGACTGATCATTGAAGTACATGATCATCCGGATCAGGCATGGAGTGATGGTGCACAATGTCTCAAACCGGAGAAGTTCCAGGAACTCATCCGTAAGTGCCGTAAGGTAGCTGAAGCAGTTGGAAGGCAGATGTAATGCGGGCACAGATCAGTCATTCCAATGTGAAGGAGGGAGCCTTTATCAGCCTTCCTTCTTCCAAATCATTGTCTCATCGAGCTCTGATTACTGCAGCTTTGGCAACAGGGGTATCGAAGATCGATGGCGTTGCCATCTCAAAAGATATTGAAGCTACGATGCGTGCGATGTCTGCTTTGGGAGCATCCTTTACAGTAAAGGGAAATACCATTACGGTCAAAGGGGCAGGCAGTCTTCTGAAGAGTGATGGTGTTGTGGATTGTGGGGAGTCAGGCAGTACATTGCGCTTTCTGATTCCATTGTTTGCTTTGCTGGAAAAGGAAACGGTATTTACAGGTCATGGCAAACTGATGGAACGTCCACAGAGTGTATATGAAGAGCTGTTTGAAAAGCAGAGTCTGCAGTTTGAAAAGGATGGATCCTTCTTAAAGTTGAAAGGTCCTTTACATGGTGGTTATTTCAGCCTGCCAGGTGATGTTTCATCACAGTTTTTCAGCGGACTTCTGTTTGCCTTACCGTTATGCAAAGAAGATTCTGTTATTGAGATTCTGGCTCCATTTGAATCAAGTTCCTATGTTAATCTCACTATTGAAGCATTACGGAAAGCAGGAGTTCAGGCAACGCTGAAAGATGATATCCTCCATATTCCTGGTAATCAGACATACCACAGTTTTGAAACAACGGTGGAAGGGGATGATTCCCAGATGGCATTCTATGCGGAAATGGCACTGATTCATCAGGCAGAAGTAGAAGTCGGTAACGTATCGCATGATTCCATGCAGGGAGATCACATCATCATTGATTTTGCATGTCAGTCCGGGGCAAAAGTGATTGAAACCGAAAAAGGGTATCTGTTTGCAGGTGGTCATGGTAAGGCGATCACTGCGGATCTTTCCAACTGCCCGGACCTTGGACCTGCTTTATTTGCACTGGCAACACAACTGGAAGGGACTTCCGTATTTACAGGTTGCGGTAGATTACGGATCAAGGAAAGCGATCGTATTGCATGCATGGAAGAAGAACTTCGCAAGCTTGGTTGTGATATCAGCTCAAAGGGGGATCGGGTTACAGTAAAAGGGAAAACAGAACTGAACAGGAATGTGATTCTGCATGGTCATAATGATCATCGTATTGTCATGGCATTAGCAGTTCTGGCATCCATCAGTGATGGATGTATCATTGAAGATGGACAGGCTGTATCAAAGAGCTATCCACACTTCTTTGATGATTTCAGGGCCTGTGGAATGGAGTGTGAATGTCATGATTGATGCAAAGACGAAATTTGCTGTGGTGGGACTTGGAGTGCTTGGTGGAAGCTATATACAGGCTCTGTCAAAGCAGGGGTATTCCATCATCGGAATCGATACAGATGAAGAAACACTTGCTTATGCAAAAGAAAACGGATGGATTACTGAAGGAAGCACAAATCCTTCAACAGTCAAGGATGCCGACCTTGTCATCTGCTGCCTGTATCCGCATGTCTTTGTGGAATGGGTCAAAGAAAACGGGAAATATCTGAAACCGGGATGCCTATTAAGTGATGTGACGGGTGTCAAGCAGAAGATCATCGGTGAAATCAATGCACTGTTACCGGAAGGTGTGGAATTCATTGCATGTCATCCGATGGCTGGTAGAGAACTGCGAGGTATTCACTATGCGGATTCTTCCCGTTTTGAAAATGCGAACTTCATCATTGTTCCATGTGAAAACAACAGTCAGGATGCAATAGATACAGCTCATCAGCTTGCGGAAATACTGGGCTTCAGAAAGATTTCACAGCTCAGTGGACAGGAACATGACCAAATGATCGGTTTCCTTTCACAATTGACCCATGTCATTGCGGTATCGCTCATGAATGCATCGGATAATACGCATCTGAAGGAATATACGGGAGACTCCTTCCGTGATCTGACACGCATTGCCAAAATCAATGAGGATATGTGGCCGGAACTGTTCATCCTCAACAAGGAAAACCTGATTCATGAAATCAGAGTGTTTACGGATGAGATGAATGCATTTGCGAAACTGATCGAAGAAGAGGATGTGGATACAATGAAACAGAAGATGATCATTTCCACACAAAGAAGAAAACAGTTTGATCCTAAGGGAGAATGAAAAATGAAAAAAAGAATCATGGTACTCAATGGGCCGAATCTGAATATGGTCGGTATCCGGGAAAAGAATATCTATGGCACACTTTCATATCAGGGAATCATTTCCCTGATTCAAAAAGAGGCAGCAAAAAGAGATGTAGAAGTGGATTGCCGTCAATCTAATCATGAAGGAGACCTTGTAGACTGGGTACAGGAAGCATATTTCCGCCAGTATGATGGCATTGTCATCAATCCTGGTGCCTATACCCATACAAGCATTGCCCTGGCGGATGCGGTAAAGGCGATTGCACCATTACCGGTTGTGGAAGTTCATATTTCGGATATCAATGCAAGAGAGCAGTTCCGTCATGTTTCCTATGAAGCCCCTTACTGCATTGCCCAGATCAAGGGACATGGGCCGATCGGCTATGTGGAAGCAATGGATGAAATACTGAATTATGTCAAAGAACAGGGATGACCTGTTCTTTATTTTGGAAAACAGTGTTAGAATGGACACGTTATGAAAAGAAAAGAAATACTGATGATCGCAGGCATTATCATTGTGTGCCTGTGCGCCGTACTTGGCATGAAACTGTTGAATCAGGAAACGGAAAGTGATCCGAATGTTGCACCGAAGGAAACACCGGTGGGACAGTGGGTTGCGATCGTTCATCGTAATGGTGTTGCCCAGTGGTTTGACTCTGGTGTGGATGCTGAATATACAGTGACTGGTGATTATGGTGAAATGACAGTGGAAGTCAAGGATGGTAAATGGCATGTTGAACATGTTGAATGTCCGAACCAGAACTGTTTCCAGATGGGATGGGATGATGGTACAAGCTTCATGCCGATTACGTGCATTCCAAATAACATCTTCATCGCAACGTCACAATGGGTGGAAGGATATCTGGAACAATGAATACACTGCATAAAAACAGACATCTGACATACCTGGCATTGCTTTCTGCCATGGCAATTGCCCTGAATCTGCTGGAAACCGCAATGATTCCACCGTTATTTGGTGTATTTCGTGTTGGCCTTGCCAATATCATTGCCTTAATCACATGGAAGGTACTTGGCGTAAAATCCATGATTGTTGTCAACCTGATGCGTGTTATCATCGGATCACTGTTATCCGGTACATTCCTTGGTTCTACCTTCTGGATTTCTCTTGGTGGGGTATGCCTGTCCACACTGGCACTGTTGCTTGGCAATATGCTGAAAAGCTCCGTGATCTTCACCTCAGTACTGAGTGCGATTGCTCACTCGAGCGGGCAGGTACTTGTTGTGATGAATTTCTATAAACAGGCAATGATGCTGACAACTCTGCCTTATTTTATTCTGTTATCCGTACCGGTTGGTATTCTGACAGGCTATGTGGCAACGGTAGCCATCAAGCGGGTCAGACCATTACGATGAGGTGATCTATGAGTGCTGTTAAATCTCTTACAAAGGGTTCACCGGCAAAACTGATCTTTCTGTTTGCGTTACCACTGATGGTTGGTAACGTTTTTCAGCAGTTTTATACAATCACGGACTCTCTGATCATCAGCCGCTCGTTAGGAATGAATGCGTTATCGGCTTTAGGCAGTGCAGACTGGTTTGACTACATGATCATTTCCATCATTCAGTCAGCCGGTCAGGGGTTTGCAATCCTGATGGCACAGCAGTTTGGTGCAGGGGATGATCGGGCCTTGCAGAAAACGATTGCGCACAGTCTGATTCTTGTCACGATCATTACAGTACTTGCTACCATGATTTCGGTAGGAAGCCTGGATCTTGTGATTTCACTTCTGCAGACGCCATCTGAAATTGCACCGATGACAAAGGAATATCTGTTTTTCAAGTTTTCTGGTCTTGCGATGGCAATGCTTCTGAATTACTGTTCTGCGGTATTGCGTGCCTTCGGTAATTCCCGTACTCCTTTATTTGCAATGGTCATGGCTGCATTTGTCAATATCGGTCTTGATCTTCTGTTTGTGCCTGTACTTGGATTTGGAATCGCTGGAGCTGCTGTGGCAACGGTCATTGCCCAGGGTTGTGGAGGACTTGTATGTCTATTTACAATGCTGAAGCTGTCCTGTTTCCATCCGAAAAGAGAAGATTTTGATCATGTTGAAGGGTTGAATGTCAGGCTGCTATCTCTATGCATCCCGATGATGCTTCAGAATATGATGATCTCTGGTGGAGGTATGATCATTCAATCGCGTGTCAATCTGAATTCCATCAGTTTTATTGCAGGCTATACTGCAACAAACAAGCTGTATGCAGCATTGGAACTTGCTGCAGTTGCCTATGGCTTTGCGATGGTTACCTACATTGGCCAGAATGCCGGAGCAAGGCAGTACAGGCGTGTGCGGAAAGGTTTTGTGGATGCTGTATGGATTGCCTTAGTGACTTCAGTATTTATTGGTGTCACAATCATACTGTTACGCTATCCATTAACCAATATGTTTCTGAATGGAGAAGGACAGAGCGTAATAGAGGCAGGCATTTATGCCAGAAAGTATCTTGTCATCCTGAATCTTGGATTGCCGATCCTGTATACACTGCATATCGCAAGATGTACATTACAGGGTTTTGGGGATACAGTGACACCAATGTTATCAGGCCTTGCAGAACTGGCAGGCAGAGTTGCGACTGTATTCCTCGGTATTGCCATCTTTGGTACAGATGCATTCTTTATTGCGGAAATCATCGCTTGGCTTGCTTCGGATTGCGTACTGCTTGGAAAGCTGTTTACAACATTCAGGGCTTTGCCAAAGGAAGATGCACCATTAGAAACCGTATATGAGTAAAGTAAAAACAGAGCAGACCGCTCTGTTTTAAAATACTTCAACGAAATGATCCGGATGTATGTGAAACGGGTGCGGTGGCAGGTCACTCTGATATCGGCGTCTTGGATCAATCCTGATACAGCAAATGGGCAAAACTGCGTATCAGATGATGCAGTTTATGAAAGAAACACGAGAAGGATGGTACCATCGGAACCACTTGCTTCTACAATGAGTTCATATTCACCACTTGTGGTACTCTGGCATGTAAAGTCATGGACGGCAGTACCATTTCCTTCATAGATGACGTGATCTTTGGGATCAATGAGTTGAACCTGTGTATTTCCACTCAGATCGATGAAGGAGATACGGATATCCTGATCACTGTTCAGCCGGAAACACTGCCTGGCAGTGCCTGTGGCATGATTCATTTCAACCATGATGCGATCAGGGGTCGTGGTAATATCCATGGAGCCTGTAAGAAATGTACATCCAGCCATAAGGGAAGAAACAAACAGTATGATTGCCTTATACATTCTGATATGTGACATGTCGTACTACCATGTATGCAAGTAACAGAACGATAATCGAAATGGAAACAATCATGACCATGGAAGATGTGGAAACAGCAGTTCCATTGAAATACAGATTGACATCAATACTGTCTTTGAGACCGTTGATCATTGCTTCTGGTACATGCATGTTTTCCATCTCAAGGAATACACCATGCATGATTCTGTTACGGATGAGGGATGTTCCATAGGTGCCTGGTAACAAAGTAACTGCATCACGAATGCCCTGTGAAAACTGGGAAATCGGCATATAGGCACCACAGATGAAACCGTATCCTGCAGAGATGATCGTTCCCAAAGCTGATGCCTGCCCCTGTGTCTTTAATGGTGCACTGCATAAGGAGGAGAGGGCAGTGCCGAAAAGGACAAGCAGGGTGACATCAGCTGTCACAAGAACGATATCCATTATGGACATATACCAGCCTGTATAGTACAGATAGATCAGACAGAACAACTCAGCACAAAGGCAGATCAGCCATGATGAGATGAATGCGGCAAGGAAATAGGATAAAGCGATAGTACCAGAGGAAACCGGTGATATTTTCAGATCACGATCGGTTCCGTTGGCACGATCCTGTACCATCAGCAGATTACAGCAGAATACCACTGTAACACAGCTGACCGAAAGCAAAGAGGATACCATCTGTCCTCCTGAGCACCCGTTGATCAGCTGATCCGATACCTGCATGCCAGCATTAGCAAATACATCTGCAAATGTCTGATCAAAGATGTTTTTCAGAAATGTGCTGTACAGTACAAGCAGGATAAGTGGTGTAATCAGAGAAGTCAGAAACATACCCTTATCTTTGAAATACATGCGGATGTTCCGCATTGTTAATGCCTGCAGTGTCTTCATGAAATCCTTTCATCCTTTCTGCGATAGTGGATATTCAGAAGATTGCCCAGTGCACATAAGCCAAGTCCCAGCGGCAGAAACAGGCCATCATTGAGATCTGTAAAGATACATAATCCCATGCATACAAGTGCACTTAACAGAATGATCAGAATGAATATCATTGATCTGTTCATCATTTACCTCCTGGCAGGGATGAGCCTGTAACCGCAAGGAATACATCATCCATTCTGCCTTTGATCAGTTCATAGTCATGAAATACTTCCGGGTGGGCACAGATCAGCTGTGTTGCCAATGAAGTGTGTTCAACAGGGATGTCCCAGCCATCGGGAATCGCTGTATACGGGATATTAAGTGTTCGTACGGTTTCCTCATCGATTCCATACAGGCTGATATGGTCTTTCACATATGTGTTTTTCAGCTGTAATGGTGTACCTTCAGCAATCTTTTCGCCATGATCAATGATGACGATGTGATCGCATCCGGCAGCTTCTTCCATGTAGTGGGTTGTCAGGATGACTGTCATATCTTCTTCGTTTCGTACTTCCTCAATCATGTTCCATATGATGGTACGGGTAGAAGGATCCAGTCCGGTTGTCGGCTCATCCAGGATGAGAAGCTTCGGGTGATGAAACAGGGCTCTTGCGATATCGATTCTGCGTTTCTGACCACCGGACAGCCTGTTGAGAGGACGATCCAGATAATCGGTAAAATCCATCTTTTCTGCAAGATCTTCCAGTCGATGGGTAAAAGCCTTTCCATGAATGCCATAAAGGGCAGCTCTGCTTTTCAGGTTTTCCCTGACTGTTAATGGTCCATCCAATGCAGAATACTGGTAGACTGCACCAATCAGATGATGAAGGATTTCTCGGTTATGATCCGGTTCCATACCGTTGATCCGGATGGTTCCTTCATCCTTGCTGATCAAACCGCAGATCATATTGAGAACAGTAGATTTGCCAGCACCATTGACGCCAAGAAAGCCGAACATCTGACCTTTGGAAACGTTAAATGACAGATCACTTACAGCTTTCAGCTTTCCATAGCTTTTACTCAGATGTGTGATTTCAATCATTTCCATGATGACTCCTTAAAACTGCGAGCTGGATGGAATGATGATCATTGCCAGCAGATAAGCAATAAAGCCACTTCCACCCACGGCACAGAATGCGACCAAGCCCAATCTGACAAGTGTGGAATCAATCTCAAAATATTCCGCAATACCACCGCATACGCCATCAATCATGCGGTCATTTCTGGATTTATAGAGTTTACGTGTCATATCAGTTACCTTCCTTTTTCATGTTGTATGCCGCAAAGAACATTGTTGAAGCACCAGCCCATAACATGCCTCCATAAGCAAGACGGACAGAGATGCCCATCAGTACACCGGCAATCAATAACAGTGTTCCCGCGCATGTCAATAATGCAGAAGCCTTTGTTCTGTTTTCTTCCATAAAGGTCGTCTCCTTTTGTGATGATTACAGTTTACAGAAAACATGGATCAGCCAACAGGCAGGATTTACAGCGGGATGTGTCAGTTTTTAAGAAACTGAATGCAGTAAAAAAGAACATCATTTCTGATGTTCCAAAGGATGGGAAAATTCATGGCGGTAGCGGGAAGGGGTGATTCCTTCAGATTTTTTGAATACTTTTGTAAAGACGCGATAATCGCTGTATCCAGATTCCATCGCAATATCTGTGATGGAAAGATCTGTTGAGATCAACAGTTTTTTTGCATGTTCCAGACGGATATCGGTTAGGTAGGTCAGAAAGTTGACACCGATTTCTGATCGGAACAGTTGTGAAATGTATTGTGGGTTCAGATGGAACTGCTGAGAAAGAAGTGAAAGAGATATTTCTTCTGAAAGGTGGTCCTGCAGATAGGATGTGATCTTCAGAATCGGCCTTGGTTCACCTGTGGCAGTTTCGTGGTGAGAAATCCTGTTTTCAAAAAGAGAAATCTTGAGGCGGTCAATGCATTGTCCGAATTCTTCATAATCAACCGGTTTGAGAATGTAATCGGTAATCTGCAGTCTGAGTGCTTCTCTGCACCATGCAAAATCATCATAGCCGGAAACAATGATGAATGCCATGTCAGGGTATTTTGCTTTAGCCTGCTGGATGACTTTGAGTCCATTCATGATCGGAATATTGATATCCATGATGACAAGATCCGGTACAAGGCAATCGATTTTGTTGAGTGCCTGGGCACCATCGGCGGCTTCATCAATCACCTGACAGTCATGCCCTTGCCAGTCAAAGAGCTTTTTGAATCCTTCCCGGATCATGATTTCATCATCAACAAGTAATACACGCAGTTTCATTACAATTCCTCCATTGTCAATGGCAGTATGATATGTGCAATTACACCACCATCTTCATTCTCACTGTAGCTTAAACCATATTCACTTCCACATAGCAGATGGATTCTTCTCTGTACATTGGAAATACCGATATGGTTTCCTTCTGTTTTCTCACTCTGTTTTTTCCATAACAGCAATGATCCATTGATCTTCTGCCTGACTTCATCTGTAAAACCGGTGCCTGTATCTTCAATCCGGATTTCCATTCTGATTTCATCAATCTGCTCTACAGCAACTTTTACAGTTCCTTCATATCCTTTATTCTTCAATCCATGCAGTAAAGAGTTTTCAACAAGTGGCTGCAGAATGAAGTTCGGTACGACATAGTCCAGCAGTTCTTCCGGGCATTCGCTGATATAGGTGATGGACGGGTAACGTGTACACATCAGTTCCATATAGGCGTCAATCAGTTCCATCTCATGGTCCAGTGTGACCATCTGCTGATCTGACCGTATATTCAAACGGAAAAAGTCAACCAGTCTCATCAGCAGATGCGCAACTTTTTCATCGCCATCCAGCTGTGCCTGAATGCGTATGGAATCAAGAGTGTTATAGAGAAAATGCGGGTTGACCTGGCTTTTCAGATACAGCATTGACATTTTCTGTTCAATTAATTCCGCACGTAGTTTATCTGGGTTTTCCAGGATGAGATAGAATGTCATCGTTACAAGGGTAATACCCATACCGCTGATCAGCCATGAAGGATGCAGTCCCTGAATAATGCATACAATGATTTCAATCAGCAATGCTGCAGTGATGGTACTGCCTGCAATCAGACGGATCTTTTTGTGATGTCGAATGAGCATCCAGATACATAGTGTGATATAAAATGCGACACCGATATAACACAGGTTGGCATGAATTCCATCGGAATAGTTGCCTTCTGGTGTGACTGCATAATGAATCGGAAGGGTTAATACACCGGTTTCAAAGATGATCAGAAAAAATCTTGCGATATGGTCAAGGAATGTCAGTTGTCCGGCGTCTTCCTGAATCAGGTTGGACATGTACTGATAGAACAGATATTCCACGATGATCAGAGTACCGATAAACAGCCTGTGTATCGTATCGTTGAGAAATACAGGTACAAGATCGAGATTGTTGACGGTAAAAACCGTAATGGTATCCAATACCAGATGGAACAGTACCGCAACAAGAAGGATGGAGAATGTTTCATGTAAAGGCGAATGTATGCGAGGGGTAGAAAAATAGAAGGCTGCGACCATGGCAAGGATCAAAAACAGAGCAATTTCCATTCGTATCATAAGAATATACCTCAATGGTATTGTATCGATACAGGAAAGAAATGAATATACAGGAATGACACAAAATGTGTCAATTCTTGAGGTTGAAATAAAAAATCACATCAGAACAAGATTTTTTGTGATATAATCTCTTGCGCCAGGTAATTACATGTGGTATATTATTTGAGCACCTGGCGAGTTGGTGAAGCGGCTTAACACACCGCCCTTTCACGGCGGCATTCACGGGTTCGAATCCCGTACTCGTCACTTTTTATTTATAGGGGTATCGTACAATGGTAGTACATCGGTCTCCAAAACCGCTGATGGGAGTTCGATTCTCTCTACCCCTGCTGAACAAGGATGTCTTCGGATATCCTTTTTTATTGTATGCTCGATGTTTTATGAATGATACAATGATCTCAAGAATCATATGGATTGATCGGATTGACTGATTGTCAGATCATGGCGAATGAGGAGATATACCAATGATTGTGGATAAACTGAATGATATCATTAACAGTTATGGTGAAAAGAGTTCATTAAAGACTTTCTGTCTGTATGTCAGAGAACACATATACGACACGGATCATCTGAATGTGAAAGATGTTTCTGAAGGATGTTATATGTCAAAAGGGCAGATTTCCAAATGCATACGCCATCTTGGGTATGACAGTTTTTCACAGTTCAGGGATGACTGCATTGCGTATAAGGATTCTTTGACCCGTAAGAAAATGATGTTTGATCCAGGTAGGGATCTTGTATCCAATGTGGTGGAAACAACACGGAAGTATGTCAGCTGTCTGGATTATACAGTCAGAAATATGGATTATTGCAGACTTGCAGATATGACTGCGGATATCATGAACAGTCGATGTGTATATCTGTATGGCCAAGGAGAAGCAAGAGGCAACTGTTACAACATGCAAAGAGAACTGAAATATCTGAATGTATCAGTGCTGATTCTGGATGAACGTCTGCAGGAGAATGTAATGTTTGAAGAGCAGGACCTGTTGATTGTATGCAGTACAAATGGTCAGCTTTTTGAATATAATGGCCGCAGGGTAAGAAAGTTGAAACAGATGCCAGTCAGAAAATGGCTGATTACATGCAATGCGAATATTTCTTTCTGTCATAATCAGCTTGTCATCCCGTCTTTGGATCCATCCTGTAATGAGATGATCATGACATATGTGATTCATACTGTTCTGATGCATGCAGAAACACTTTGATTTTCCATTTTGGAAACTATTTTGCGTTCACTCCTGTATTCCTGTATTGTGCACTCATAACAGGAAAGGAAACAGATATGGGATTCAGAAAAGATTTTTTATGGGGTGGTGCAACAGCTGCCAACCAGGTTGAAGGTGGTGTTTTTGAAGGAGGCAGAGGACTGGCAAATGTTGATCTGATGCCGTATGGAAGTGAACGTTACAGTGTGGGAACAGGGATGAAACACAGCAGTCGGATTGAAGAAGGTGTATTGTATCCAAGTCATACCGCAGTGGATTTTTACCATCATTATAAGGAGGATATCGGACTATTTGCGCAGATGGGATTCAGGTGTTTCCGTATGTCCATCGCATGGACCAGAATCTTTCCGAAAGGAGATGAAACTGAACCGAATGAAGAAGGACTGAAGTTTTATGAGGATGTGTTTCTGGAATGCAGAAAATACGGGATAGAACCTCTTGTTACAATATGCCATTTTGACTGCCCGATGCATCTGGTTGAAACAATCGGAGGCTGGAGAAGCAGGAAAATGATCGATCACTATGTCAGACTGTCACGCGTACTGTTTGAAAGATATAAGGGGCTTGTCAGATACTGGCTGACATTCAATGAGATCAATATGATTCTGCATTTTCCATTTGTCGCCGCAGGTCTGAAATTTGAAGAGGGAGAAAACAGATATCAGGCGATGATTACAGCTGCACATCATGAACTGATTGCCAGTGCAATCGTCACGAAGCTTGCTCATAAAATCGATCCGGAAAACATGGTCGGATGCATGGTTGCTGCAGGAAGCTATTATCCTGAAACATGTCACCCGAATGATTACTGGAAGGCTTTATGCGATAACAGAGAAACATATATGTTTATTGATGTACAGTCCAGGGGTTATTATCCACCATATGCATTGAAATGGATTGAAGGAAAGAATGCTGTCATCCCATTCAAGGATGGGGATGAAGATATTCTGAAACAGAATACCGTGGACTTCATCAGTTTCTCCTATTATTCTTCACGTGTCAGTTCAGCTGAACCTGATAAAGGCAAACAGACAGAAAGCAATATCTTTGCTTCTGTTGTCAATCCTTATCTGGAATCAAGTGAGTGGGGATGGCAGATTGATCCATTAGGTTTCAGAATTACGATCAATGAACTGTATGATCGATATCAGAAACCATTATTTGTTGTAGAAAACGGACTTGGTGCAAAGGATGTCATTGAAGAAGATGGTTCCATCAATGATGAGTATCGGATTGATTATCTGCGACGTCATATTCAGGCAATGAAAGATGCTGTTGATCTGGATGGGGTGGATCTTCTTGGATATACGACATGGGGATGCATTGATCTGATCTCCAATGGTACCGGTGAAATGGAAAAGAGATACGGATTCATTTATGTTGACAGGGACAATCTTGGAAATGGAACAATGAAACGCATGAAAAAGAAATCAGCTGACTGGTACAGACAGGTGATTGAATCTAACGGGGAAAAGCTCTGAAACGGAATATGTGTACAGGATGTCTTCGGATGTCCTTTTTTTCATGATTCATGGTCGCGTAGCTTTGATTCATTCCGTTCTGGCGAATTTTGTTGCAATGACAGGCGAGAAGTATTAATCTGAATTTGTCAGTAGAACCTGTTACACAGTTGTAACATGAACGTGATGAACAGATGAATCATATATGTGCTGATGGTGCATGCATGTATACATTGTTCAAAACCTCGTATTTTGGGGTCCTCATTTCTAAAATCTGTATAGTGCCTGTTACCCGAAAGAGGACAGGTTTTTATATGGAGTCATGCATGGAAGAAAACAGAAAACTTTTGTTAGAAAATCAGCTGAAAACGGTACAGGAGGAAGATGTCATTGATCTGATGGAGATCGGATATATTCTGTGGAATCATATTGTTGAGATCATGATATGCATTCTGTTAGGTGCTGTAGCGAGTTTCGGATATACAAAGGTTTTTGTGCAGAAGCAGTATACCGCCACATCTGGCATCTATATTCTTTCCAATGCCGATGCAATTGTGGATCTGAGTTCTCTGCAGATCAGTACACAGATCAAGGATGACTACCAAAAGCTGATGACAAGCAGAGTTGTCATCAATGATGTTATTGAGCTGTTACAGCTGGATATGTCATATAATCAACTGAAATCCATGGTTTCCATCTATAATCCTTCCGATACAAGAATACTTGAAATCAGTGCTACTGATACGGATCCAAGAAGGGCAGCGGATATAGCTAATGAACTTGCAAGGCAATCGCAGATCTATCTTCCTGAAATCATGAAGATTGATTCCCCAAGTCTATATGAAGAGGCAATCGTTCCGGAAATTCCATCTTCTCCGGACACGGCTAAAAATACATTGATCGGCGGTCTGATTGGTGGAGTATTGTATTGCGGATATCTGATTGTAAAGCATCTGATGAATGACACATTTATGACAGCAGCAGAAATCGAGAAGACTTTTGGCATACAGCCTTTATCTGTGATTCCGGATGATCGGCTGATCAGGTCCAAAAAAAGAAAGAAGGGAAGAAAATGAAACAGGTACAGATGACAAAACTGCCGGTGTATTCCTTTGAAACCGCAGAAGCCATTAACCAGTTGCGTGTCAATCTTTCCTTTACTGATCAGGACTGCAGAGCAGTTGTTGTAACAAGTTCTTTACCGGATGAAGGAAAATCTTTTGTAAGTGTGGCTCTATGGAGAGCACTTTCTGAGGTCGGTAAAAAAACACTGTTAATTGACTGTGATCTGCGCTTATCAAAACTGATGGAACGCTATGGGATTATTGCAGAAACTCCATTAATCGGTGTTTCTCATGTTCTTTCAGGTCAGAATGACTGGCAGGATGCAGTATATGAAACTGATGTGATCAATGGTTGTATCATGCCTGTGACTTCAATAGTAACAAATCCATCCATTCTCCTTGAAAGCAGAAGGTTGGGAAGAATGATTGAGGAAGCGAAAAAGCAGTTTGATCTTATTCTGATTGATACACCACCGATCATCAGTGTGGCGGATGCTCTGACTGTATGTAAAAACGCAGATGCATCGATTATGACAGTACGTAGTGGAAAAACGAAGAAAAGTGTTGTCAAAGACTGCATCAAGAGGTTGCAGATGACAGGGAAACCTGTTCTTGGTGTGGTTTTGAATCGTGTCGATACCGGCAACCACCATTACGGTTATTACTATTACGGGTATCGTAATAATCCTTATATTTCTGAAGAAAAGAAGTAATCTGGAGGACTAATGAAAAACAGAAAGAATGCTGTGATCATGATGATCATGTTACTGTTACTACTCATATTTTGTTTCTTTTTGTTTACAACACAGATGATTGAAGGAATGATGCGGTATGTCATTGCCTGCATTGGTTTAGTTGCAGTGGCAGTGGCATTGTATATGTCCTTAACTCAGAAAAAGTATGCAAAGGTTGTGACAATGGTGGTATGTTTTTCCTTACTGTTTGGAATCATTGCCTTACCATACCAGCAGAACAGGCTGGACCATTTCTTTACAACTCCAGCCAGAACTGAAATAACAAAAGTCGGATTCTATGTGATGAAAACAGATGAGACTGCAGATCGTACTTTGGCAGATTACGAAAATGCACAGTTTATCGTACAGACGGAAGTGGATCTGGAACATGAGTTTTCAGCAGTAGCTGATGCATCCAGCAGACTGGATGGAGAAATCAGTACGGTGGAATATGCGACGGTGTTTCATGCATTGGAAGCGTTATATACAGGCAAACAGGAAGTGCTGATCCTTAATGAAGCCATTGTGGATCAGGCACGTACATTATCGAAATATCGGAATTTTCTGAATGAAACAGAAGAGATCCATGTCTTTACGAAAGACAGAAATGCGAAAGAAGTTGTTACCGTAAAAGAAAATGAACCGTTTCTTGTCTATGTTGCCGGTTCATTTACAAATGATGTAAGCCTGACAGCTTCCTGCAGCAATGAGGTCAATCTTCTGTTAGGAGTAAATCCGAAGGAAAAACAGATTGTCCTTGTTGCGATACCGAATAACTGGTATGTATATGATCAGATTGAAGATGGATATGATTGGCTGTTCCAACTGGGCAGAAAAGGTATCTCCAATGCAGTAAATGGAATTGAAAAAGCAGTTGATTTGGATATATCCGGATATATGATTACCAACGTATTGCATTACAGAGATCTTGTGGATGGACTGGATGGAGTCAGGGTAGAGAATCCATATGCCTTTACAGCATCTTTGAGCAATCCGGAATATACGTTTGAAAAAGGTCAGATTGATCTGGATGGCAGACAGGCACAGGCATACATCAAAGAACGGTTTGTGTATGAAAATGGTGATTATGATCATAATGATCATGAGGCTCTTGTGATGAAGGCACTTCTGGAAAAATCAAAACAACTTGTCAATGAAGGGAAGAAGGAACAGGTACTGAAGGCATATACAAGCAGTTTTCTGACCAATCTTGATTATTCGGATGTTTATAGTATGTATTCTGCAGATTCAGATATCAATCTGGATTGGGACTATGTGCTGTATTCCATGGGTGGTACAAGCAGTCTGGAAGTTACGCTTTCCTATGGGGAAAAATATCCGCAGTATGTTATGAAGCCGATTGAATCACAGGTGACCTTTATTCACGATGTTCTGGTTTCCTTATTGAAAGGGGAACGTGTAGAATATGAGATGTTACCACAGGAGTAAGCAATGCGGCAGAATTCATTCTGTTCAATTACCCCGTCTCTAAAAAGTCGAGGCTTTTAACTCACTCATATTGTCCTGACGTTATTACAGTGGTAATGCTCCTATATTAGACACCTTGTGTCTCCCTGTTGTAACAGAGGACTGTTGCAACTCGTCGGGTGATTGACTTGCGCAGTAATGAGGCTACTATGTTCCTCTACAGTTAAGGGGCTGTTATCATAGCAAGATGCCAGCTGACAGACAGAATATGCTTTCATACTCCAGTTAAGAGAAAACGATATACCATGTTTACTACGATATCTGTGTTTATCTGTTCTACTTTCTGGATGAACCGGACCTTTCCATTCGATCTTTCTGATCTGGTTGTTCAGCTGAGTGATAACTTCAGTTCTTCTCTGATTGCGTCAAGCTTGTTCTGCGATAATCCAAGACGACTTACAATCTGTTTATCCGTCTTGGCGAGCTCAATCAGATTGAAAACAACCGTTTTCAGGCTATTTCTTTCTGCTTCGTATCTTTCTTTGATTTCTTCGTAGTTCTTTCTGTCCATGGAACGTTCTTCTTCAAATCTCTTTCTATCCGCTATACGTTCTTCTTCCACTGTTGCATTCTGTTTTAAAAGTTCATCGATGTAATCTCTGAGTGTCATTTCCATAACTAATCTGCCTCCTTCTGTCATTTTGAGTTCCATTGCCCGTTATCTGAATTCTGGAATCACCATCTTCTTTGGATCCGATTCATAAAGGTCATGATACAGAATTCCAAGTCCAGTATTTGTATTTTTACTGTCTGGCGTAATAAACCTGATCGCAAATCCGTTTCTGACCGGTTCTGGCTCCTTCAAATCATAAGGAACGTAGCTGGCAAATACAATGCACATAGCCTTGATTTCCTTCTGCAGTAAACTATCTGACACATACAGGTTATCCGCAAGGTTTCCAACATGGATATACAGTGTATGTGCAGTACGCGCGTTAGATTCATTGAATTCAACATCAAAGATTCTTCCATCCGCTGTATGAACGATCAGATCCGCAGATCCAACCGAATGATCACTGCGCAGGTACTTTCTTCCATTCATACAGTTGACAACCTGCAGACTCACATCATCCATCACGATCTGAAGCAGTTTCTGGATTGTCTTTTGGTCTGGAAAAGAATACACGTATAATCGTCATATCTGTTGGTCTAACTTCATGGGCGAGTTTTTGATAATCTGTGGTGTCATAATGCGATTTTGCAAAGATGATTTTTCAGGCATTTAAAAGCCTCCCTTCGTATATTGTTATTACCGGTTTTTCCACAGATCATACAAAAAAATATCTGATTTCTGAAAAAATGTTATTGGATCTCAAAAAAGAATTCGACTGAAAATAAAAAATGAAAAAACTGTTGCATCCATCTGTATGCCATGGTATATTATTTGAGCACTTGGCGAGTTGGTGAAGCGGCTTAACACACCGCCCTTTCACGGCGGCATTCACGGGTTCGAATCCCGTACTCGTCACCATTGGAAAAGATCATCCTTGGATGGTCTTTTTTTTGTCGTCATGCTCCTGTATGATAGTAGGACAGGAGATATACTATGAAATCTGAAATTAATGTAAATGATATTATTCTATTAATGCCAGGTCTTTTTTATGATATGGATAATTATATTCGCGTAACAAAAGTGAAGGGAAAGAAGATCTATGGAGCATCTTTGTCTTTAACATCGCAGTACGATATAAAAGAACCTGTTCCACTGGACGAAATAAGAGAATGTTTCCCTCCATTTACAATTACCTCTCAACAGGTCGAGGATATTATCTGTGGAAAGATTACGGTGGATGATCTGTTACAGCCATTTCCAGTTTACTGTTTTCAATACAATCCACAGGATAAAATCATCGTAACACCTGAGCAGATGCTTCAGGGGCTCAATGAAGTACTGGAGCTGGATGAGAAAATTGAGCTGACCGAATACCTTGAATTCCTTTCTTTTGGAAAAGGCAGATTCTATGATCTGGTTGATATTAAGAAAGTCAATGGTGGTATCCGTTTCCTTCCGGATAAACTCGAACCGATCAGTGAGATTCTGGATGATCTGCACCTTATTGATAATGAGAATGATATGCATGACTTTCTGGATTTCCTGGATGAAGATGAAGATGACTCTATTCCTCCCGTTTTTTCAGATATCTATGATGATGCATATTCTCTGAAATCTGCTTTGGAAGAACTGATTGAAACAATGTCTCTTCCGGTTGAAGAAAGAGAATATGAAGACGAAGAGATTGCGGAAATGTTAGATCATTATCTGGAACCGAGAGTTGCTGAAGATGCAAGTGATGCAGAAATCCGATTTGTCAGAAAACTTGTTGAAGAAGCGATTGATCATGACGATATTACCGGTATGGTGATTAAGGGCAGAGCATGTGCGGGTGGCTCAAGGCTGTATGATTGTGACTGGTTTGAAGCTGAAGAGCTGTTCTTAAAGGCATATGAAATGACTCACTCTCCAGCAAATGCGATTGATCTTGGATTACTGTACAGTGCTGGTCATACAACCGGTGGTGTACCAGATCTGGAAAAAGCATTTTTCTATCTTTGTATTGCAGATCATCTCAGCATGCCTGCTGCCAGCCTGGAGCTGTGCAGACTGTACATGAATGAGAGTTTTAAGGGTTATAATCCGATGCTTGCATGTCTGAAGGCAGAAAAAGTATGTACAGATACCAGGGACACGTTTTTGATGGGACATGGACAGAGCTATTATCCGGATGCCATGTTACAGATGTCACAATGCCTGTGCGCGCTACCACCACATCTGCATGATATGTACCATACTGTCAGATGTACGATGATTGCCTTATTCGCTGCACGTCTGAAAAGCCTGAGTGGCGAAAATGAAAATAATGATCGCATCGTATCTCAGGCACAGCATATGCTTGATCATGTGCTGGACACACTGGATGAAGATGAACTGGAAGGTACGGAATTTGACTCCATTGAACAGCTGCTTTCTACTGTCACATCATCTAATGTTGTATTGCATTTCAAGGGAAAAAGAGGCAGGAACGGCACCTGGAAAATCACTGTCAGACATATGGAACATGAAGGAGATGCCTATACACGCAGATTCTTCCTGGCATTACCGGAATATGGCTTTACAGGCTTTACCGATAAGCTGATCATCCGTGGTGAGGAGCTGCTAGATGCATATGTGGAAGATGAATGGGAGGATGAGTTTGACGTGTATGTCGATGATGTCAGGGATACGACACTTTACTATGGTGGACGTGAAGTCCTTGATCTGGTTGGAACCCTGACGATAGGAAGACCGGAATTACCAAAAAACAAGAGGCATATGATGGCAGATGTGTCTGATGATATACCTGGAGCAACCCTGGAATGTATATGCAGTTCCACATCCATCTGTGTAGGAGACAAGGTGGAAGTTATATCTGAAGATATGAAGATGGAAGAAGGTATTGTGGAAGCTGTTTACTGGAAAAACGACTGGGAACTGTCACATACCCCAGATGACTATCTGCATGTAAAAAAATTGAGTAACTGAACAAAGGAGCTATTATGAAACCGGAAAGAAAGATCAGCACAGGAAACCTTGCGCGGGTAATGTATATACTGGCAGTAGGTATGGTGATCATTCTGACTGGTTTTCTGTTATGTACCGATAATGTCATCCGTTATCAGGCAAGACAGTCAGATGGCTATCAGATACTGACTGATCTTGAAGACAGTCAGTATGAAGATGAAAGTGCACCGATCGGGATTGTACAGGACCATTCCTTCATTTATGAAGGAGATGGGGATACATTGGCGTTTTATACTGTCCATCAGTATGTGGAAGTATGGATGGAAGATACACTGATCTACAGCCTGAAACCTGGTGATGGTACATGTATTGAGACGATCGGGTCCAACTGGAATGTTCTGTCTTTGACAGATCAGGATCATGGAAAACGGATTACAATCCGAATTATGCCTGTTTATCGCAGTTTTATCAGCAGACAGGTGGACTTCCTGCTTGGGGATGGGATGGAAATCTATGCGGACAGGCTGATGATGGATATGCCGCAGATTGTATTGAGCATTGCGGCGATCATCATCGGTGTTCTGTTTATCGCAACGGGTATTTACATGAACATGCGTCAGGATCAGGAGCAGAATGTACTGTATCTTGGAATGTTTTCTCTGATGCTTGGAATATGGCGTATCTGTGATACAAGGTTTACTCCATTTGTATCACAGGATCGTACTGTGCTGATGTTCTATTTTTCTGTACTGATGTTAATGGTGGGGACATACCCGATTATCCAGATCGGTCGTAAAAATTCATCTGAACCACTGAAGATCATTATGGATGTATACTGCATCATTTCCTCATTAACCGCAATCATTCAGATCGGTCTGCAACTGGCTAGAATTGTGGACATCCGTGAATCATTGATGATAACGCATGTCTTGATTGCAATGACGGCAGTGATCATGGTGATCAATTACATACAAAGATGGAAAAACAACCGGAAAGGCTCATTTGTACCATCACTTCTGATTGTAGGTATCGTCGGTGATGTTATCCTGTTTTATGTCAGGCACACTTCATCCGGCCTGATATGTACGTTATCCGCATTGATCATATTCCTGATCACAGAAGGAATCTTTTCCACAATCAGACATTTTGAAAAGGAAAAGAAGATAGCCATGCAGGAAAGAGAGCTGATGGAAGGAAGAATCTCGACAATGATGTCGCAGATACGACCGCATTTTGTATACAACACACTTGGCAGTATTGAACAGTTATGTGAAATTGATTCGAAAAAGGCACAACAGCTTGTCCATGATTTCTCATGTTATCTGCGAGGCTACTTTTCAGAGCTGGATCAGACTGCACTGATTCCTTTATCCAAAGAGATCAGTCATACCGAATACTACGCAAGTATTGAGAAGGTAAGATTTCCTGATATCGATATCGTCTTTGCGGTACAGTCTGATGATTTCCTTTTACCTGCTTTGACCATACAGCCACTTGTGGAAAATGCCATACGACATGGATTAATGAAGCGGAAACAGGGTGGTACAGTCATCGTCACAACCTGGCAGGATGAGCAGGCATGGTATGTACGGGTCAAAGATGACGGTGTTGGTTTTGATGTTGATCAGCTGCTGGATGAGCATGAACATATTGGCATCCGTAATATCAGAGAACGGCTTTCTCTTTTGTGTCATGCAATGGTGAATATTGAAAGTGAAATCGGAAAAGGAACGGAAGTAACTGTAATCATTCCGTTTGATGGAGGAAGAAATGAAAGTAATCGCAGTTGATGATGAACCATTGATGTTGTATGCACTCAATAAGGCATTAAGCGCTTCAAAGGACGTGGAGTCCATCGTGTGTTTTTCCTGTGCGGCTGACAGCCTTGCATGGATTGAAGAGCATCCGGTGGATATGGTGTTCTGCGATATTTCCATGCGTGGCATGGATGGAATGGAAATGGCAAGACAGATTCTGAAACTGCAGCCCGAATGCAGAATTGTATTCTGTACAGGGTATGAAGAATATGCTTTGGCTGCCTTATGGATGCATGCCTCCGGGTATCTGCTCAAACCTGTTACAGAAGCCGATGTACAAAGAGAAATCGATTATGCGATGTCCATGATGGGAAAGAAAAGAAAATCGGTTATGATCCGTTGTTTTGGAACATTTGAAGTATTTGTGGATGATCATCCGATCTCTTTCCGGCGTTCCAGGACAAAAGAGCTGCTTGCCTTACTTGTTGACCATCAGGGTGCAGGCATGAAGTCAAGGGAAATCATTCCTGTTTTATGGCCACAGGAGTCAGATGAGACCAAAGCGCATAATTATCTGCGCCAGCTGTTTCTGGATCTGAGAAAGGGGTTCGAGGAAGCGGGTGTAGAAGATGTTGTTCGTCAGAACAGCTATCAGTATACATTGAATCTTCAGATTATCAGCTGTGACTATTTTGAATATCTGAAAACCGGAACACCTGATTATAAAGGTGAATACATGAACCAGTATGCCTGGGCACAGGAAAAAAGAAATCAGCTGGAGATTTTAAGGAAAAACGGATGAGCATGCCACTTTATGATGGTGGCGTCTCATCCGTTTTTTTCAGTTCGTAAAGCGTATGTATATGTGTATGTACGGAAGGCGGAAGGTATTGGCAAATCAGCTAACTGCTTTGCATCAACAAGCAGGAAGTCATCTTTACAGAAGTCGGATGCATCCGCAACGATGATCTCATATGCCTTCATATGCCACTCCAGATGGGTAAAGATGTGTTTTGAAGAAGGAAGAGAATGAATGGAAAGTGGAAAGAAACCAAGTTCACCAGCTTTCTCGATTGCCTGTTTGCGGGAAAGGTGTTCATCCACACCATAGAATTCATACATACCGGCAAGCAGTCCGGTAGATGGCCGTTTATGAATCAGGAAACGGTCGGAATCCCGTATGATTAACAGTGTTCGATTCTGAATCGTTCTTTTACGCAATGGACTGCGGTAAGGAAGCTGTTTCCAGGAACCTGTTTTCATAGCCTTACAATAGTGTTGCAGTGGGCACTTATAACAATGTGGTTCACCATTTGGCAGGCATACCGTTTCTCCTAGTTCCATGATTCCCTGATTGAAGGAGGAAACAAAGTGTGCATCACGGACTGTTGTAAACAGTGAGGAAATCATTTCTTCGATCATTGCCTTTGTAGAAGGATTGCGGACATCTTCTGTGATTTCAAACAGTCTTGCGATGACACGCATGACATTTCCATCCACTGCCGGTACCGGTATTCCAAAAGCAATCGAGCTGATTGCACCGGCTGTATATGGACCGATTCCAGGCAGTTTCAATAACTGCTCATAATCAGCCGGCAGCTTTCCACCATATTGTTCCATCAGTGTAATGGCACATCGATGAAGGTTGCGGGCACGGGTATAATATCCAAGTCCTTCCCATAAGCGCAGCAGTGTCTGCTCATCACATGCTGCCAAAGAAGCGATATCAGGTAATGTATTGTGAATCAGAATGTATTTTTCTCTGACAGCTTCAATCCTGGTCTGTTGCAGCATGATTTCAGAAAGCCATACATCATATGGATTACCTGTATCCCGCCATGGTAAGGGTCGTTTATTTGTGTCATACCACTGTACTAAGCCTGTGGCAGCTTCTATGCTCAATTTCATGGATGTAATTGTAACAGAAATGGTGCAACTGTTCCATTTTCCGCAAAAAACACATCCTGACAGGAACAGTCATGATAGAATGCCTTCAGAGGATTTGATCTATATGAATCAGAATGAATATGTGTATATCGGTACGGTCAGAAATGGTGGCAGTATCAAAGGAAACGGGCAGGGTGTATATTGCCTGCAGGAATTACAGGATGGAAGTGTGGTTGAAAAGGATCTTCTGAAAGCTGACAGCATCAGCTTCATCTGTAAGGGAAATCACAATGTACTGTATGGTGTCAGTGAAACAAAAGACTTTACTGGGCTTAATGGTTCTGGTGGAGGTGTGGTATGTGTCAGATGTAATGAAGATGGATCCTTATCATTATTGAACAGTTCCATCTCCTATGGCTCCAGACCATGTTATATCAGTATGTCCGACAGTGGGAAGTATGTGCTTGTTGCCAATCACGGCTCCCATACAACAGTCACATGTTCCTATCAGAAAATGGAAGATGGCAGCTATGGCCTTGTACGTGGATTTGATGAATCATCAGTTGCGTTGTTTGCCCTCAATGAAGATGGTTCCATCGGTTGCCTGTGCGATTTATTCAAAATGGAAGGGAAAGGGTACTGGTGCCATGGTGGTGGGCAATCCACATCACATATTCATTGCGTTATTGAACATGGTGGAACTGTGGTTGCTTGTAATCGGGGAACCGATGAGATTGCAGTAGGAAAACTGGATGAAGGAAACGGAAAGCTCATCTTTTTATCAAAGTACCATGTACGCAATGGCTATGCACCAAGACATGCCGTATTCCATCCTTCACTTCCATTTGTATATGTTGTGTTTGAAAACTATCCATGTGCTGGGGTGTATCAGCTGCATGAAGATGGGACTTTATCAGAAAAGCAGATCATTGGAACAATGGAGCCATCCTTCTATGATGCTCATCCATTGCCTGTATTTGAAAAAAGGCACGCAGAGGAAAAAGAAGTCAATACGTGTGCCATGATGGATCATGCATTGCCGATGGGATCGGATCTGCATGTCACATCTGATGGTAGAATTCTGTATGTTTCCAGCAGGCATTTTACCGGCCAGGGAATGATCAGCGTGCATCGGATCGATGAAGATGGTACGCTGCATCTTTTACAGGTCAAGCGGTTATCCGGAAGTGATATCAGAGGCTTTACGATTGATGAAAAACAAAGACGGATCATTGCAGGAATCATGGATCACAATGTGATTGTAAGTGTGCCATATGAAGAAGATGGAAGGCTGATGGAAGAAAAAAGTCTGCATTCAGTAAGTGCACCATCCTGCATCGTCATCTGAACTTTTTACCCTGAATTTCAGGGTATTTTTTATCGGATTGAGAAAAAACGGTAATAAGTATACATGAGGGACCTTTGAAAGGAGGAAATTCATGAACGTATTACAGTTTTTATCAGCCATGGGAAGAAAAGTGATGACTGTTGTAACAGTGATTGTGTTACTGGCAGAATCATGGCTTTTCCCATCAGTACCTGTCAATGCAGAAAGTGATACTGTCAATGCACAGGTAGACAACTCGCAGACATTCAATGTCAATGTGGACTGCAGGTTTACGGATCATAGTGGAAACTACTGGATCAGCATGTATGGTGAACAGGGAATTATCTATGATCAGTATACTGGTAACCGGATGTTCTGTATTGAACCAGGACCGACAATGAATGAAGGTATTCATACTGCAGTAGGATCCTTGCAGAGTTATTTCGGCAAGGATAAGGGGGATCAGATACAACTGATTGCTCATTATGGTTCCATCAGTGGAAATCCGATTGACTATATGGCAGCGCAATGTCTGATCTGGGAAACAGGTTATGGTGCAGTGATAACACAGAAAGGAGCTAATGGACCTGCGATCAATGCCGCAAAGGCAGTCATTGCCACAAAAGTCAGGGAATATCTCAATTCCGGAAAGCAGGTCAAAGGGACATCCAAAGTCTATCGCTCAACCGGACAGGATGTCATGAGCATCGGCACGGTGATCATGGATAAACAGATTGAAGTGTCGGTACAGAAAGCATCCGCACAACTTCATATCACACAACAGGATTCATCCTACAGCCTGAGCGGGGCGGTATATCGTGTGTATGAAGGTGACAGCACAAATGGAAAGGTGCTGTGTGATCTGGTAACCGATGAATCCGGCTATGCCAGCAATACAAAACTCAAAGTGGACCAGGATGTCAGTCATGTCACATTTTTGGAAATCCAGGCACCACAGGGGTATATCAGAGATGATACACCGGTAACAGTCACACTTACATCGGATGGAAAAGCACATCTGCATGTCAGCGAGATGCCTTTAACAAAAGATATTTCCGTAAGCATTACAAAGTCTTCATCCAATCCGGGTATTTCCGGCAACAATGCCATGTATGATCTGTCTGGCGCCATATTTGAGGCATATTATGAAAGCTCAGATGGAAATCGACATGTTCTCGGACAGCTTGTAACGGATGGTTCCGGAAAGGCATCGAATACATATACCGGTATCCCTCTTGGCGTCAATGAAGTGAAACTGAAAGAACTGAGTGCTCCAAAAGGATATTACAGAAGTGAAACAGAGTGGAAGCAGACCATTACAGATGGGAAAGTTCATTTTGATGTACGTGATACACCAGCCCTTGGGCAGGTATCGCTATGCATAGAAAAAACAGCTGTGGAGCCGGTTGGAAACCCTGCACCATTAAGTGGAGCACAGTTTACCATCTGTTATTATGATGTACCTGGCGGTACATCCCTGTTTGGATTGACCCCGGAAAGAACATGGGTAATTGAAACAAAGCAGGTGGATGGTACATATGTAGCAAAGCTGGATTCATCTTTTCTTGTTGGTGGGGATCCATTGTATACGGATGAAAAGGGGAAGATCGGCATTCCATTAGGTGTAGTGACAATTGAAGAAACAAAGGCACCGGAAGGATATGTAAACAGCCATGTTGTGACTGATGGAAGCATGCAGACCATCATGGAAGAAAATGGAACTGTCATGATCGTATGTACGATGAACAGTGATCATTCTGCATCCTTACTGATGGAAGAAAAATACATCTATCATGAAAACAGGGCAGAAGGAGGACTGAAGATCCGTAAAAATGATACAGACCTTGGAAATATGGTACAGGGAAATGCAGAATCTCTTTCTGCAGTGTATCGGATCATCAATCTGAATCCATATGATGTTGCGATGAAGGTAAATGGAAGCATTGTATCCATTGCTTCTAAGGATCAGCCGTTTGACTATGAGATTGTGACAGATCACAATGGGCTCTGGCAGTCGGATTTATCCTTCCTGCAGACCGGTACTTACCGGATTGAAGAAATTCAATCACCGACAGGATATCTTGTTTCTTCGGATCGACCTGCCTATGTGACTGCGGTGGATTTTACGATTACAGCGCATCAGCAGACTGTGATCCTGCAACAGCAACTCGGAGATGAAATCATCCGAGGTGGTTTTCAGATACGGAAACAGGACAGGGAAACAGGCAGACCACAGGGAGATTGTGATCTTTCAACTGTATTTACCATGTATAACAGGTCTTTGCATCCGGTTATGGTAAATGGAAAACTTATTGATGTGGATGCACCGGTGGATGTTGATGGGGATGGAGATGCCTACTTTACGACAGACAGGAATGGCTTATATGAAAGCCATGATCAGCTGTTACCTTATGGCAGCTATGAGATTGTAGAGGTACAGGCACCAGTCGGATATCAGAAAACGGATCATACATCCGTCAGTTTTACCATTACTCAGGATCATCAGATGATCGATTTATGTGATGCCATCAAAGATGAGGTTGTAACAGGAAGGCTCAGCATCTATAAACACTATAATGCAAAGCCATCTTCTGAGTGGGATGATAGACCAGAGCAGGGAGCCGTATTCCTTGCGGTATTAAAGAAGAAACTGGTGGAACAGTTTGATGATCAGATGATGGATGCCTATAACGCATTGACTTCTTCGTCAGATCATGGTTTCAGCAATCACGAATACAGCATCATCACTACAGATGAGTATGGAATCGGTACATCGGGTGATCTTGCTTATGGTACATATGTCATCGGCCAGATCAAAGGGGATCCAAGTACGGCTATAATCGAAGACCGATATGAATTTACGGTAAGTGGCACAACACAGAAAACCGTGGATGTATTCGGCAGGGAAGTCATTCTGTATGAAGATCAGAAACCGCTGTTCATATCTGCGACAAATGATGAACAGACATATCAGATCATGATTGTCAAAAAGGATGGCGATACAGGGAAAACAGTCACATTCAACAGTGCATCCTTCATGATCGGCTATGACTGTGATCAGGATGGCAGATGGACACAGGCAGATCAGAATTACAGCAGTACAACTTCTGTTGCGGGAAACCGTATCGTAAACGGCTTTGTCACACAGAAACTTGGTACACACAGCTATGATGTATTCCGAACCTATAGTGGTAAGGATGAAAAAGTAGAAAAAGGAACATTCATTGTGGATACAGGCAATGGAGAAGCAGAAGAAGCCGGTACTGTTGTCACTCCATTACATGTCAGCAAAGGCAGTTACTTCATCTTTGAAATGGATCACGATACAAAGACTGTAAAAGAAATTCCGGAAGGGTATGTACAGGCAGGATCTGATACAGTGGAAGTCAATGGTGTGATGTTTACACAACTGCATGTATCAGGCAATACACATTATCAGATCATCAGTGATAGTGAACTGATGGAGAAAACATACAGAGTCACAAAGGAAGTGAATAACCATCGTGCACTGGGCAGTCTGACATTGCATAAATCCATTCTGCATACGATTCATGATACGTCATTGATCGATGTGATGGACTGTTCCATCTTCGGATTTTCACTGCAGGCAAAGGAAGATATCATCGATCCTGCCGATGGCAGTGTGATTGTAAAAGCGGGTGAAAATGCAAAGCTGTTACAGGATGGTACATACCGGAAAACAGATGTTCTGTATCCGGATGCTGGTGGAATACTGCAGATCGATGGCATTCCTCTTGGTACATACATCTTATCGGAAACAGTGATTCCAGATGGATTTGTAGATCAGGGATGGAAACGGGAAGTAACCTTTGAACAGATGGAAAATGATCGCAGTACGCAGGTCTATTCCACTTCCATGAATCTGATCAACCGCCCAACCCGTATATCCATTTCCAAAATCAGTATTACCGATGGTAAGGAACTGCCAGGAGCATCCATGAAGATCAAAGATCTGGATGGTAATATCATAGATAGCTGGACTTCAGGTAACAGTCCGCATATTATTCTTGGCCTGAGTGCTGGAAAGACATACATTTTGCAGGAAGATCTTGCGCCACTTGGTTATGTCAGAGCATCCGCAATCCCGTTTACCGTAGAAAATTCAGGTACAACGCAGAAAATTACAATGGTGGATGAGGTCGTATCCGTGTATAAGCAGGATGCATCCTTTACGGGAATCAAAGGGGCTGTGCTTTGTGTCAAAGATGAAAACGGGAATGTCGTGGATCAGTGGACAGGTGATGGCAGCGGGCATCGTGTGAATCATTTGGAAGAAGGAAAGACATATGTCCTTCAGGAAGTACAGGCACCTTCCGGTTATGTCAAGGCAAAGGATCTGACCTTTACCGTTCATCCAGAAGGTAAGGTACAGGAAGAAATCATGGTTGATACACAGGTTTTCTTCCATAAAACAGATGAGGATGGAAATCTTCTGTCCGGGGCAAAGATGCAGGCAGTGGATCTGAATGGTAACATCATTGATTCCTGGACAACCGATGGAACAGTACGGGCAATGGAAAATCTAACCAGTGGGGAAACTTATATCGTGCAGGAAATCAAAGCACCAGATGGGTATGTCAAAGCGGAAGATCAGCTGTTTACCGTACAACAGAATCAGAACATGGATGTAACCATGGTGGATCATCAGATCACAGTCAGTAAAACAGATGAAACTGGGAAACCGGTCATCGGTGCATCCTTACAGGTGGCAGATGAAAACGGTGAAGTCAAAGATGCATGGAAGAGTGATGGAACAGCCCATCCTGTATCCAATCTGCAGGCAGGAAAGAAATATGTCCTGCAGGAATTGCACTCAGATCATCTGAAAGGATATTATCTGTGCAAAGATCAGGTGATTGATCTGAAAGATGTGCAGGAAGACATGGAAATAACCATGATTGACGATACGATTACCGTATCACTGCAGAAAAATGATGAAGAAGGAAACCCGGTAACAGATATTCTGCTGCAGTTAACTGATTGCGATACAAAAGAAGTGATTCCTTTACCACAGGATGGTAAGACGGGTGATAAACCGATTATATTAAAAGGTGTGCTGCAGGCAGGTCATACATATGAACTTGCGGAAATGGAGTGGAAGGAAGGATACCATCCTGCTTCCAGTATCCGCTTTGAAATACCATTATATGGAACAGCAACACCGATTGTGATTTCCATGGTAGATGAAACGACTGGTATTTCCATCATCAAACAGGATGAACAGGGTAATCTGTTGGCTGGAGCAAGGCTGCAGATCATAGCAGCAAAGCTAAATGAAGCCGGTGATTATGAGCCGGTACTGGATGAAAACGGAAATCCGAAAATCGTGATGTGTTTTGATACGGAAGGAAAACCGGCTGATGTTTCAGATCATCTGAAAGGTGGTCAGGCTTACATCATTCAGGAAATCATCACACCAAAGGGCTATGAAACAGTAAAAGATACAGGTTTTATTGCAACCGGTACAAAACAGAAGCCACAGAGTATTGTGCTTGTGGATCAAAGAAAGGCATACCATGTACAGGTCAGCAAGGAAGACAAAGATGATCATACACTGTTGTCAGAAGCAAAGATCGGTCTGTTCCATCTGGATGGAACTGTTGTCAAGGATATCCATGGTGAATCGTGTATAGATGAAACGGATGAAACAGGTAAGGTCAGCTTTGATGTTCTATATGATCCGGATGGATGTGTCGTAAAAGAAGTACAGGCACCATCAGGCTATGTGAAAACAGAGCAGTCCATATCTGTATCGTATGTTAACGACAGTGATGAAGCAGGAATGATTGATGTGGTAATTTTCAATGAAAAGATACCGGTCACATCGGATCCGTTCTCTTTACAGACAATGCTTGTGCTGTTTGGGGGATCGCTGCTGCTGATGGGAGCGGTGATATATTTCGGATCAGATCGATTCAGAAGATAATATGAAAACAGGAGTGATGTGAAAAACATGACTCCTGTTTTACTGATCTGTTTCTGATAACAGATATTCACTGCGGATTTTGTGAATGATACACTGGATGACATGGTCCATCAGAATCTGCTCATCACGTGTGATCTGAAATGGAGGTTCTTCTCCGTTATCTTCAAATACGGAATTGAGGGAATCCTCAAACCTCTGCATGAATACATCATAGGCAGACTGGATACTGCTGTTATCCATATGTGTCTGAATCTGAATCATACTGTCGATCTGAGACATCGAATAACAGCGCTTCAGTATCGTAACGACTATGAAATAAGCAAGATGTGTTCGTGTATAATGCTTTTTTTCCGGACGTCTGACCAAACCAGCCTTGACATAGTTATTGATCATGGAGTTTGTTACAAACTTCTCCTGGTTGAAATACAGGCAGGACAGCCTGTCATTGAGAAAAGTGATGACCTGATCCATGTACAGACCCATATCCGGCAGTTCGTTCCATTTTGGAAATGTAAATCTGTTCATGGTTATAATATAACATTGTTTTTAATAACATTCAACATAGTTTTTATTACCATGTGTATTGACTTTCACTGTTTCCTATACTAATCTTATGGCAGAGGTAAATAAACTATGATACATATCGTTTCGGATACATCCACAATGTATACACCAAAGCAGGGAGAGGAGCTTGGCACCACCATCGTTCCATTGCATGTCACGATCAATGGCAGGTCCTATCGTGATCTGGAAGATATTACGGATAACATGCTTCTTGAAATGATTGCGGATAAGCATGTACCAAAGACATCCCAGCCTGCACTTGGGGAAAAGATTGATGCATATGATGCATTAAGCAGCACAGGAGAAGTACTGGATATTGCCATGTCTTCCGGTCTTTCCGGTACATATCAGTCCGCATTACTGGCAAAGGACCAGTGTGCTCGTCCTGAAAAAGTACATGTTTTTGATTCCCGTACGCTGTGTGGACCGCATCGCATCATGTTTGATGTTGCCCTCCGTATGGCAAAGGAAGGAAAAAGCATACAGGAAATCATTGCGGTACTGGAAAAAGCAAGAGAAACAGAAGTATCCTATCTTGTGCCATTTGATTTCGGTTTCCTTGTTAGAGGTGGCAGACTGAATTCCATGGCTGGTGCACTGGGTGGGTTACTCAAGCTGATTCCTGTCATGAAACGTGGAGACAAGGGGCAGGGACTGGATAAGTTTGCGGTATGCCGTACCTTAAAGAAGGTTGCATCCTCCATTGTGGAAGATCTGCAGAAGGAAGGCGTGGATCATACGTTCCGTTTCTATGTATCTCATGCACATAATGAAAAGTTTGCTTTACAGATCAGAGATAAACTGCAGGAAGTATTCGGCAACGTGGAAGTACATATATTTCCATTAACCCCGGCATTCATCTCACAGGGTGGTCCGGAATGTGTTGCGGTACAGGCAATTGCCATTGACTGAATCCTGAGGACATATGAGAAATATGTCCTTTTTTTGCGGACAATATGATAACGTTTTCACGAAATTGCCATTTGGAAAAAAGGGTATACAATGTAGTCGACTGATAACAAAAAACTGTTTTCTGGAGGTAATACATGTACGGTTTTGGTGAAATGATTTCTCGTCTGAAAAAGAATCCTAAGACGATTGTCCTGACTGATGGTGAGGATCCAAGAATCCTGGAAGCATCTTCAAGACTTCTGGCAAGTAACTTTCTGTATCCGATTCTGATCGGTAATCCGGAAAGAGTCATGGCAGCGGCAGAAGAGTCCGGTTTTAACATCCGCGGTGCTCTGATTTTTGATCCTGAAAGCTATGATGCGATGGATGATATGGTTAATGCTTTCTGTGAACTTCGTAAAAGCAAGGGTGTTACACCTGAAGAAGCAAGAAAGATACTCAAGGCTCCAAACTATTTTGGAACAATGCTTGTCAAGATGGGCATTGCGGACTGCCTGCTTGGTGGGGCAACATATTCTACAGCAGACACAGTACGTCCTGCTTTACAGCTGATCAAGACAAAGCCAGGCAACTCTGTTGTATCTTCCTGCTTCATTCTTGTCAGACCGTCCGCAACTGGTGATAATGAGGTACTGGCAATGGGTGACTGTGCCATCAATATCAATCCTACGGAAGATCAGCTTTCTGAAATCTGTGGTGAAGTGGCTGAATGCGCAAAGATCTTCGGTGTTGATCCAAAGGTTGCATTCCTGTCCTATTCCACATTAGGTTCTGGTAAGGGTGAAGATGTTACAAAGATGAGAAATGCTGCCGCAAAGGCAAAGGCCAAGTTCCCTGGTCTGCCGATTGAAGGTGAAATCCAGTTTGACGCTGCGGTTTCTCCAAGAGTTGCACGCACAAAGTGCCCTGAATCTGCAGTAGCAGGTCATGCCAATACATTCATCTTCCCGGATATCAATTCCGGTAACATCGGTTACAAGATTGCACAAAGACTCGGTAACTTTGAAGCATATGGTCCGATCCTGTTAGGACTGAATGCACCGATCAACGATCTGTCCCGTGGATGTAATGCGATTGAAGTTTACTCCATGGCAATCATTACAGCTGCACTGGCATAACTTATTACAGATCATCTGAAATATTCAGATGGTCTTTTTACATGCTTGGGTATAAAATATTCCAAAATGAAAAAGGGGAAAGAAGTATGATCAATATCGGTTATTACAATGGTGTGATGGGTCCGGTGGATGAAATCCGGATTCCGATGAGAGATCGGGCAATGTTTTTCGGGGATGGCGTTTATGATGTTACTTTCGCCAACAATCATCAACTGTTTGCGATGGAAGATCACCTGGATCGTTTCTATCGCAGCTGTGAAATGATGCACATTGCTTTTCATCTGAGCAGAGAAGAGCTGACATCAGAGATTCAGAAGTGTGTGGATGCGGCTGAAACAGATGGACCTGTTGTGATTTACTGGCAGACAAGCAGAGGCAATGGACCAAGAAACCATGAGTTTCCGGATGCTTCCGTAAAACCGACACTTCTGATCATGGTTACACCGGCGAAAAGCCTGAATCATGAAGAGGCAATGAAACTGTCGGAATGTGAAGATACAAGATTCTTCCACTGCAATATCAAGACAGTCAATCTGATTCCAAATGTCATGGCTGCCCAGAAGGCAAAGGAAGAAGGATGTGGGGAAACTGTCATGCATCGTGGAAATCAGCTGACGGAATGTGCTCACAGCTCGCTTCTTTTACTCAAGGATGGAAAGCTGATTGCACCGGTTCTCAATGAACTGATTCTGCCATCCATCTCCAGAAAGCATATCTTTGAGATTGCCAAAGAGCTTGGTATTCCGCGTGAAGCAAGAGATGTGGCGATGGATGAAGTATACGATGCGGATGAAGTCATTGTATGTTCTACAACAAAGCTGTGTGTGGCAGCAGATACACTGGATGGTAAACCGGTAGGTATGAAAGACAGGGAACTGTTCCATAAAATCCAGAAAACATATATGGACAGAGTTGAAAAGGAAATTGGCTGGAAAATGTATTAAGACAGAGTCTATGGGCTCTGTTTTTCCATGGTATACTTGATGCAGGTGGTTGATATGAAGTTAGTACAATTTGATCAGCTGAATGGATCTGTGGAATATGAGCAGATTGCCTATCAGCTTCAGAAGTCCATACACATGGTGGAATAATTTCCGACGCATTCCCCGTCCATAATCTATAATTTGGGCGGGGTTAGTCGGCTTTGTTTCCCTGGGACTGAATATACTGTTCAATCATTTTCTATGATGTATCCGATACAGAACTGATGAAGTACGTATCAGACCAGAAATACGGTTTCCAGTAATATGGTCGTAATTCCTCAGAGAACTCTTATCAGTCTGAATGTTACGGTTTTGCAGTTATCGATCAGTTTGGTCAGCTATGTCTGCGGTGAAACCTCAAGCAGTATATGGACGGGATCGTGATCTCTGTTGATCTTTAGAATCTCGCCTTTCCAATGACCTTCAACAATTTTATGACTGAAAGATATGAGCCTGTCCTTCAGGTTGTCTTTATTATGTGGCAGTAACTAAATAGTACTGCAGGTGTTGTACTGCTGTCTGTTTCTATGTGCATTAGCCTGATAATCCAAATTTTTCTGATTGATACAGAATCAATACTGCAGATACTGTATGATACTCATATGAAGATAACAGCCAGTTATTCCGTTGCATTCAAAGGCGGATATGATGCCATCAGAAGAACAGTAACAATCTACAATGAATCAGTCAGATATCTGACTGATGTTGTTCAGCAGAATTGGGATGAAATCGAAAAGATTGACCAGTCAAAACTGCGTATGAACTATGTGGAAAGACTTGTTCATAACACAAAAGACAATCATGCTCTGTATGATTTTGATATTGCATTCCCAAAGTATCCTACGTATTTCAGAAGAAGTGCGATTATGACAGCTATCGGTATTGTGTCTGCCTATATGAGTGCGATTGACAATTGGGTGGCTGGTGAATGCAAAGGTGCTATGCCAAAGATAGATACAGCTGTTCATCAGATGCCATGCTTTTATCATGGTAACTGCTTCAGAAACATGACAGACGATACAGCTGAAATCAAGGTGTTCCGCAACAATGACTGGGTATGGCAGACAATCCGTCTGAACCATTCTGATCTGAAGGATCTGAAGAAAAAAGCACCTGTTGATAAATGGTCTGCTCCATCGCTTGTCAAAAAGCATAGTGGCTATGAACTCAGATTCACTGTCAAAAAGAAGGTTGTTTTATCTTCAAAACCAGTATTTGAGCAGAAAGTGTGTGCTGTTGATCTTGGCATTACAACAGATGCAACGTGCAGTGTTATTGATGTACATGGAACTGTCCTGTCACGGAAGTTCATCAACTGTGGCAGAGAAAAAGACTCTGTATACAATGCACTGCATCGTGTATCTGACTTCCAGAAAGAACATGGTTCTCATGATTCTGGAAGACTGTGGAACATTGCCAAAAGAAGAAACCTCAATCTTGCTCATATGATTGCACATCGGATTGTTGATTATGCAATCGCCAATGACTGTGATGTGATCGTCATGGAACACCTGGATACAAAAGGCAAAAAACGTGGATCTAAGCGTCAGAAACTGACGATGTGGAAACATGCCGATATCCAGAATACAGTCGAATCACTTGCTCATCAGTATGGAATTAGAGTATCCCGTGTATGTGCATGGAATACAAGCAGACTTGCATATGATGGAAGTGGTATGGTTAACCGTGGCAGGTATGTATCTGAAACAACACCATATGATATGTGTAAATTTCAAAGTGGAAAGATGTATAACTGTGATCTTTCTGCAAGCTATAACATCGGTGCACGGTACTTCATCCGTGAACTGATTAAAGAAGTACCCGGTATTATGACAGAAGCCTCTGGTATCGGGAGTGGAACTACGAGGACTTTGTCGACATTGTGGCATATTAACTCTGCTATGTCGATCTAGTCTGGCATAAGTCTGTACATGTTAATACGGATGGGTTAGGCAGTGCGTGCACTTGCTGTAACTGTGCCGATATTGTATCAATGGCAGACGGAAGTCCGGACGACCACAAACGTCTGGAAGCCCCACCTATAATTACAATTTAGGTGGGGTGGTTCACAGAGAAACGGAAGAATTAGAATTCAAGAAAAGTACTGCAGAACTGGGTAACTATATTGAGCGTATCGGTTCTAATAAAACCGGCTATTGGAAAGCAAAGTAAACAGATCATATCAGAAATCATGTCATAATCTCATTCATAAGTGTACTTGTTTTTGACTTTTGATATTGCAATTCTGTAATATATATGAGGAAAAGGCAGTACTGTGCACGGACAGTGTGAAAGCCTGCATGATTCACGAAGGTGTTCGGATGCCGATTCTGTATTTTGAACCGGTATTTTTATATTTGGAGAATCTATGAGTGATAAGACAAAGATGACAGGTAAGGTATTATCCGCAATGGTTGGAGTGTTAGTGGCAGTACTTGCTATTACGGCTTCTACTTTTGCGTGGTATTTCTATAATATTAACGGACATACGACAAAAGTCAGAATGGCTGCAGGGTCTGGCACATCCATCCAGATTGCCAACGCGATTGATGGGCCATATGCATCCTCTGTACAGATGGATGATTTCAATGATTATCTCAATCCTGTCAGTACGGATCAGATTCGAAATGGATTTCAGAAAGTAACCGGGTTTGAAGATGATGGAGAAAACATCTGGGCAAGATATTTCTCTACAGCTGACCATGTGGACTACTGTATCCGTACACTGTATCTGAAAGCCAATGCATCTGAAGATGTGGATGTATATGTATCTGATATTACGGGTGTCAACAGAGATGACAGTAATCCTTTATCATCTGCCATCCGTGTCGGATTTGCTGTATATGATGGGGATGAAATCGGAAATGAATTCATATTCGCCATTGATGATCAGGAAAACCCTCAGGGACACTTCAATACATATACCGATCTGGATTATGAAAACAATACGGATATCGTTCTGGATTCCACAAAACAGGATGGATCAACCGTATATTTCAAGCCATATGATGCAGGCAGTTATGTCAGCTATGATGAGGATCTTGGAACAGTCACACTCAAACAGAATTCTCAGGTCATCTGTACATTAAAAGGGGATGGCACCCCTGTCAGAATTGATGTGTATTTCTGGCTGGAAGGTTGTGATCCTGACTGTTATGGAAATCTGGCTGGACAGTCGTTAGACAGAATGGCGTTAAGCTTTGCGGGGTACATCAAATGAACAGGGACAGACTGATGCTTGAGTTTTATCTGACATTGATTGGTATTGTATTTGTTCTGCTTGTTCTGAGTGGCTCTACCTTTGCATGGTTTACCCAGACTGCATTTACCAATACGGAATTATACAGTGCCAGTGTAGATGGTGGTACATCATCCATTCTGATCAGCTTACAGCAGGATGGAGAATTTGATAAGGAATGCGAATTGATTCCGGACAATCATCCGGATGCACTGTATCCGGTCTCTACTGCAGATCTGAATACATTTTATCAGGGCAGTGCAGTCAAAGCAGATGGCATCACATATCGATATACAGCTGCAGATACGCAAAACAGAATCATCCAGGGAAGGGTGTATCTGAAAAGCATCAATGGCAGCAATGATGTGTATTTTGATGATGAAAAGTTCAGGGTTTCCATGGTGGATGGAATGGATGCCGGCTTACGGCTTGGACTGATCATCAATGAACAGACATATATCTTCAATCTGGATACGGGTAATGAAGAAGGCAGAGTGACAATTGAGAGGGAAGAAGACTCAGTTGTATCCGATATTGATGAGCAGGGGAATCCTGTCTATACAGCTGATCCATGCCTGGATGTGGCACTTTATCAGGCAGATGGAGAAAATGCAGGTACACATGCTCTTGCCAGGATTGAAGAAGATGAGATTGTACAGGTAGACTACTATGTCTATCTGGAAGGATGCGATCGTAACTGCATCAATCAGATTCAGAATCAGGATCTGACGATTACATTAGGTTTTCAGGGGGTAGAAGTCAATGCAGAATAAAAAATATGTTTTATCCCTTGGTTATATGGCAGTTATGATGGTTGTGATTGTCAGTGTGGCCCTTGTTTCGACCTATGCCTGGTTTACATCCAATCAGAACGTATCTACCACAACAGTCAACGCAACAACAGGAACGGATGAAATCCGTCTGCTGTTAGGTGCAACGCAGAATTCTCTGAGTGAAGATCCATGTGTGATCACACAGGATAACATGAATGAGGGAATTGTGTTATATCCTGTATCTAGTGCGGATCTTGTTACCTTTACCGCAATGGAAGGTACGCAAACCAACACGCGATATAGAAAGATCACAGATCAGGATCAGTATTATTACCATGGCGTATTCTATCTGAAGGCAGAAGGCAATGAAGAACGGGAAGTAACCCTGTACCTGGATCAAAGGGATAACAGAATTGTTGAAGCAGTGGGAGAAACGGAAGTGCTCAATGCTTCCAGATTCGGTTTATTAATCAATGGTCAGGGAAGCATCATCACCATCAGTGATGAAGTCAATGCCGATGAGGATCGGATTGAAAATACAGTTGTCAATGGGGAAGTGGTAACAGGAGAAAAAGTCATTACACTGGATGAAAACGGGAATCCGGAAGCAGTTGCTTTAACACCATTGTATTTACATGATGCATGTATCCGCAATGATGGGGATACTGCCATCTATCCGGATTACATGTATACCATTACAACAAATACGGTCTATACATGTGATGTGTATTTCTATCTGGAAGGTACGGATCAGGACTGTTCTGATGCGGTATCCTTTGAGCAGCTGGATCTTTCGATTTCACTGCTGGGGGTAGTCGGATGAAAGAAGAATACAGAAATACAGTCAGAAGAACAGTACTTCTGTTGTTGATTGCTTTTGTCGGGATTGTCGGTATTTCCTTTGCATGGTTTACACTGGCAGATTTCACAAAGGTTTCCACAATGAAACTGGATATTACAAACGGTTCCAACCTGCGGTTTGATGTTGTGGCACATGATGATATCGAAGACTACTATAAGACATTGAGTGTGGAAAGAATCCGTGATTATGTGCTTGGAGATCATGGATATGATCTGACAACAACACCATTACAGCCCGTTACTACTGCAGATTGTGTGACATATACATTCGAAGATGGGGAAGTGGCTGGAGTCAATACAGGTGTCTATGTCCAGTTTCCATTACATTTTATGGCAGCTAAGGACATGTATGTACATCTGACAACTGCAAATTCACCTGGTAATACCGATGGTACGCAGATCACATCAGATGATGCAAGGCTGACAAATGCATTGCGGATCTGCTTTACGGTAAACGGAAACAACTATATTTATTCTCCTGGTATGGGGGAAGGAGCAACGCAGACGGCTATTGGCAAAGTGTTTGGCCTCAATGATGCGGATACCATGGTCTATTCCGACAACAACAGTCTGTTTTTCATTCCTGCCTTTACCGATCAGCAGGTCGATGTAAAAATCTGGCTGGAAGGTACGGATGAAGGGTGTGTGGATGATATAAAAAAGCTGAATTTTACAATGAAATTCCGATTTGCCGGTACAGATGAGGATAATGTATTGGTTGAATAGCATCTATATGCTAAAATTACACAATAGATAGAAGTATATTTCGGGAAGAATCAGGGGGAAATCATGGAAAAACTCAAAAAAATCGGACTTACTGTCCTCAGTATATGCTTATGGGGTGTCATTCTGATCGCCGCTTTATTTGCATTTACAACATTGGCAACAAAGGATACGAATTCAGTTGCTTCAATTGCAGGATTTACACCATTAACAGTTGCAACAGAGTCAATGGAACCAACGTTCGGTACCAGTGATCTGATCATCATTCAAAAGTGTGATCCTGCTGATCTGAAGGAAGGGGATATCATCACCTTCCATACCATCATCAACAACGAATACGCTCTGAATACCCATAGAATCGTGGATATCGAAGAAAACAACGGATATCGTTCCTATCGTACAAAGGGTGACAACAACCAGATTGAAGATACACATGTCATCGCTGATGGCGATATTGTTGGCAAGTATGTACTGAAGCTTGCTGGAGTAGGTGCATTGATGACATTCCTTTCTTCCTCAACAGGATTCCTGGTTGTCATCATCCTGCCATTGCTGATCTTCTTTGTCATGCAGGTATATCATCTGATCATGGTTGTCATCAAGCTCAAAAAGGCAACCGCAGAAGAAATGGCAAGTGAAAATGATGCATCCCTGGATGAAGCATTAAAGGCAAAGCAGGAAGCGGAAGCAGCTTTAGCTGAAGCAAGAAGACTGAAAGAAGAAGCTGAAGCTTTAAAGAAGGCTGCAGAAGAAAACAAGGAGTGAAACTGTGAGTGAATTTCTGAATCTGGCATTTGAGCTGATATCACAGATTATCTATTATCTGAGTGAATGGGTAGTAGGTTTTTTCACCGGATTTCTGAGAATCTTTGTGACGGGTGTTCCGGTATATATTACGATCTTTGCATCCTACTTTCCTTCTTTAAATCTGTTTTCCAAAGTACTTGCAGTACTGCTGGCGTTAATTCTGATTGCCATTCCGGTATTACTGCTTGTTATCATCATTCGAAAACTCATTCTGTATATCCGCCTCAAGGATACAAAGGAAGATAATGTCGAGCTGTATAAGGAAATCGGAAGACTGAACAGACAGGTATTGAACCTGATGGATGAAAAGAACAAGATTCTTGCCTTAAAGGTCAATAATACAGGTCTGAACCGTGTATCCTATGTAGGTTCCAGTGGACTCATGGATGATGTACCTGCTTCTGCGATTGCTGGTGGGAATGTAGCTGGCGCAGCAGAAGGAGGCAGTGTTGAAGGTGGTGTCATTGCAGGAAATGCAAATGTCGGCTTCAACATGAATGAAGATTCCATGGCAAATCTGGCTGGTGGAATGGCTGCAGCACAGGTAGCTGCAAAAAGACAGAGCGAGGAAGAAGAAAAGAAGCAGGCAGTCAGATTTCCGAAACTCGATCTTGTTGATCGTAAATACATGCATTACGTTGAACCGAAGTTTGACGATGAAATCACACTGGAACAGTTCTGCGAAGGTTATCGTGCCTTTGCCTGTTCGCAGCTGCATTTATATTACACAATGGAAATCGTACGTCGATTTGTTGCTGGTATGGCATCCAGCCATATTATGATTCTGGAAGGTATTTCCGGTACAGGTAAAACATCTTTACCATATTCCTTCTCAAGATATCTCGATAACCCGGCTACCATTGTTTCCGTTCAGCCAAACTTCCGTGATCGTACGGAGCTGCTTGGTTATTTCAACGAATTCTCAAAGCGTTTTAATGAAACCGAATTCTTAAGAGCTTTATATGAAGCTAACTATCGGGAAGAGCCATGTATCATCGTATTAGACGAAATGAACCTGGCCCGTATTGAATACTACTTTGCGGAAATGCTTTCCATTCTGGAAATGCCATCTGTAGATGAGTGGATTATTGACCTTGTTCCAACAGCATGGGAAGGGGATCCGATCAAGCTTGTCGATGGTAAGATCCATATCAATCCGAATATCTGGTTTGTCGGTACAGCCAACAACGATGACTCCACATTTACGATTACCGATAAGGTATACGATAGAGCCATGCCGATTGAGCTGAACGAAAGAGCTGCTGCATTTGAAATTGCAGATCAGCCTGCTGTTCATGTCACTGCAGCCCATCTGCATCAGATGTTCAAGGAAGCACAGGAAAAGTATCCATTGACCGATGCCATGCAGGAAAAGCTGAACAAGCTTGACTCCTACCTGCAGACAAGATTCAAGCTTGCGATCGGTAACCGTATCATCAAGCAGATGAATGACTTCGTACCTGTTTATGTAGCGACAGGTGGTACGGAACTGGATGCGATTGACTATATCATTTCACGTAAGGTACTCAAGAAGTTTGAATCTTTGAACCTTTCCTTTGTACGTGATGAAATCAAGGGACTGATTGCCTATATCGAAAAGATTTTCGGTAAGAGCGGTATGAAGGATTCCAAAGATTATCTGACAAGAATTCAGAATCTGTATTAATACTATATGGCCAATACACTTAATGATCTATATCTGAAATATACCAACAAGGTTGTTTCAAGCCTGGAAAAAGACAGATACTTTCAGTATATGTTTGAAATGCTGTCGGCGGGGGACAACCGTTTTCAGCATTCTTCTCAGGTCATGCATAAGCAGATCGATGAAAAATGGCTGAGTATGATTGAGGATTCACTCGATTCCATCAATAACATCATTGAAAAACCAAGACGATTCATCACAACAAAAGAAGAAGTCGTTCCGGTATCGTTAGCCAAAAAGATCACAGCAGACTCTGTACGTCATCTCTCACAGAATACGCAGTTTATTGCGGCTAGTGAAGATGGAGATGTACATCCGACTAGAATTCTCAATGTGACTGTTGATGAAACCTATGATCTTTATGAAAACAGGTTCATCTATCATCTGATTCAGCGTCTTGTCACATTCATTGATAAGCGTACGGATGTACTGTTCTGGTCAACTGGTGATGAAAAGCGCAATGTCATGACCATGGAATCCAAGATTGAGGATGGTTATGAAGAAATCGAGTATAAACTCGAAATGAAGATCAAAAACAGACAGTCATTTGCGGAAAATGAATCCGATAATATGGCTCTGTTTATGAGAATTGACCGCGTCAGAAGAAGAGTCATGGCTTTAAAGACTTCATCTTTCTGTTCCATCATGGCAGGATGTGCAAAGGTCAGAAGCCCGATTCAGCGTACAAACCTCATTATGAAAGATCCGGACTACCGTAATTGTTATAAGTTATGGCAGTTTATTGAATCCTATGATGAAGTCGGTTATTCCATTGATATCCGGAATACGAACATTGAATATGATGAAGATTATCTGACAAACATGTACATCAATCTCATTACAAACTATGTCGTATTCAAATCACTTCTGGAGATGGATAAACGGGATGTGCTGAGTGAAACATTAAAGAAACACAAAGTACTCAAACCGAAGTTTGTCAAAGTCATCAATGAAGAAGAAGTCAAAGCAGAAGACTTTGATCTTGAGGATGTGGAAGTCCGTCAGGTCATTGTAGAAGAAGTCACAAAGGCCCAACTGGAATTACAGAAGAAGTTTGATGAGCTGAATGCAAAATTACAGGATGTAGCTGCACAGCGTGATGAAATGGGATCCCGGCTTGAAACACTTGGGTATCAGTTGGAAACACAGCTGGAAGATAGCGAAAGAAAACTGAAAGAGCAGAAAGCAAAGCTTGTGGAAGCTCATAAGCTTAAGGAAGAAAAGCTGAATGTGCTAAGGCAGGAAGCACTCGATCAGGTAAATGATCTGATGGCTAAGCTTACACAGGCACAGGAAAGTGCTGCAGCAGTTCATCAGGAAAACGAAAATCTGGCAAGAATCAATGCAACACTGACTGCTGAAAAGCAGGCTGATACAGATAGAAGGCAGAAACTGGAAGAAAAGCTTGCGGAATTGCAGGAAACTTCACAGCAATTACAGCAGAACAATGCAGCTCTTTCCACTTTGGCAAAACAAAGTCAGGAAGAAATGCAGCAGGCACTTGCTGATAAGGATGCAGCTGTCAAGCAATGCCAGGAAGCAGTCGATCAGGCAAAAACAGATCGGATGTTACGTGAGGCTGCAGAGTTGAACTTACGTGCACAGATCACAGCAAGGCAGGACGAAGAAACAAAGAATCTCAAAGCAGAACAGCTCAATGCACAGCTGCAGGAAACCATCAATGCCAAAGATGATGAGATGACTGCATTACGCAGGAAGATCGAACAGCTGACAAGTGAAAAATATGCATTGAGTGAAAAACTGGATCGGGAAAAGAAACAGCGAAAAGAAAGTGATGCGAAGGTTCGAGAACTCAGTGCCAGTGTGAAAAAGAGTGATGCTTTGAATACAAAGCTCAATGATGAACTTGAAGTGGAAAGAAAGAAGAGACTGAAAGCGGAAAAGAAGGCAGAAGGTACTGTTCTTTCCAGATACATCATCGCAAAACTCAATGGATCAGCCAATGAAGAAAACAATTCTTAAGATCATCAATGCCATCTCTGTGGTAATTATCTGTGTGGCATTATATGCCATGATCAAGGTCGTATTTACTCCAGGTGGTATGGCACCGGAATTTCTCGGGTATTCTGTATTCAGAATCTCATCCGGATCCATGGAGCCGACCATTAAAGTGGATTCCCTTGTTGTTGTAAAACAGATTGAACCACAGGATGTACAGGTTGATGATGTGATTACATTCTATTCCGATGATCCTGTATTACAGGGATTTCCAAATACCCATCGTGTCAAGGAAATCATTGATGAGGATGGGCATCTGTATTATGTGACACAGGGGGATGCCAATCCGATTGTGGATGCTTACAAGGCAGATTCCAGTAAGTTAATCGGTGTAGTGATCTATCAATCGCCACTCCTTGGTAAGGCAATGCGATTATTATCCAATCCACTGATCTTTATTCCTGTGATTGCCTTACCGTTAGTGTATATTCTGATTTCATCCATAGTCGATACGATCAGAATCGCAGGAAAGATATCCGAAGAAGAGGACAACAGTGATGTTTGATTTCAGATTTGATATTGCTGCACTGGTGATCAGTCTCATCAGTTATGCAATCATTACAATGAAGAGAAACTATCTGACACGTGAATCACGTGTCTTTGTTGCCTGCATTGTACTCAACATGATTTCAGCCGTATGCAATATCATATCGACAATCGCTGTCGCCTATAACTCAGCTGCACTTGTATCCTTTGCTTTTTTGGCCAAGTTTATTCATTTTATCCTGATCTTTCTGATGACGGCAGGCTTCTATACAGCCTCCTTGATCCGGGTGAAGGAAAAAGGGTTAGGAAAGATCGATCAGATCATACTGATCGCATATCTTGGGATCAATGTCGTATTGTTATGTACTTCATTTTTTACAAAGTTCTATTTCTACTTTGACGGGGAGTATCGGTTACGGACAAGTTTCCTGTACTATCTTGCTGTGTTACTGCATATAGTCATGATGGTATATACCGGTATTCTGATCGCAAAAAAGGAAAAGGAAGAAGATAGTGCAACAGCAGTATATGTTGTTGTTGCAATGGCAATCTATGTCACTTTGACTCTGGTCAATGCCTTTGTCAAAGGAAGCAATGTATATCACTTTGCAGTAGCAGTGCTGTTTCTGTGTGTGCATGTCATCCTCAACAATCCGGAAGATTATGTGGCTGCCTATTACAGCTGTTTCAATGATGTGGCATATAAGGATTCTCTGATTTATCATCAGAACCGGAATAAGCAGTTACATTCCATCGGCATCAGCTGTGGAGAAATGGATTTTCTCAAATCCACATATTCAGACCTTGAAATCATGACTGCTTTAAAGCCGTTTACCGAATTTGCAAGGGCAAGATTTGGTGCCTATAACTTCTATGTCATCGGCACAAGCCAGTTTGTTGTACAGGTCAAAGGAAACAATTCCCTGATTGAATCCACAATGTCTGAAATCAGGAATTACTTCATGGAACCCATCAGCATTGGTGGTGTGGAATTTGTCATTTCACCACTATTTGCGGTTGTGGAAGATCGGGAAAAGTTTGACTCAGTGGATTCCTACTTTGAAGTATTGAGTTACTGTATGAACCATACGGAACTGTTTGCCGCAAAGCAGGTATTACGTGTTACAAGTCAGCATATCACATTTGTCAACCAGGAGCAGGAAATGGTACTGGCAGTCACAAGAGCAATCAAAAATGATGGTGTGCTTATATATTACCAGCCGATTTATTCCGCTGAGACTGGTGGTTATCCGACCAGTGAAGCACTGGTACGAATCAAAGATGAAAAGCTTGGATTCATTTCTCCTGCTGACTTCATTCCGATTCTGGAAAGAAACGGAATGATTGTTGAATTAGGAGAACTGATTCTGAAACGTGTTTGTGAAGACTATCAGAAATATGAATTTCCTAAGCTTGGGATTGAACGGGTGGAAGTCAATCTTTCCGGAAGGCAGTTAGTCGTTCCGGGGATTTATAAAAAGCTGTTAGGTATTATCAAAGAAAACCAGGTGCCAAAGGATGCAATTCTGTTTGAAATTACTGAATCCTATACAAAGGAGTCTGCCCAGGCTTATATCCTGGAAAACATCAAAGGAATAACAGATAACGGCATCAAGCTTGCCTTAGATGACTTTGGTACAGGTTATTCCACAATGATCAATCTGATCCGCTTACCATTTGAAATCATCAAGATTGATAAATCACTATTGGATAATGCGATGGCAGATCTGAAATCCATGGTATTATTGAAAAATAATGTAAACATGCTCAAGGAACTCAAGAAAAAGATTGTTGTTGAAGGTGTTGAAACAAGTGAAGAAGCAAAGATGCTGAAGAACTTAGGTGTTCACTACTTCCAGGGTTATCTTTACAGTAAGCCTGTCAGTGTAGAAGAATATGTCAGTTTCCTCAAACCAAAGGAAAGGAGTGCGAAGTAATGGCAGAACTGAAAATCAAATCCGGTACAAAAATGAAAATGGCCTTTAACAGTGATACACCGGAATTCAATTTTGTAACTACATTCAATAAGGCTCTGGATGAATCTGCCTTCCTTGTATCCATTCCTTTAAAAGATGGCAAGGCGTTAACCGTTGCGGATGATCAGAAGCTGTTATTCAAATATGGGGCTGATCAGGACGAGGCAGTCATTGCAGGGTATGTCGATGATATTGTTAAACAGGGTATCAAACGATACTGGAAAATTCGCAGAGTTACGGAAATGCGTAACTTTGTACAACGTAGAGATGAACGTATTGATCTAACCTTACCAATCAAATACCTTGATCCGATCTGGAAACCAAACAGTGATGGTGTGATTGAAAAAGAAGAAGGCACAACACTGAATATTTCTGCCGGTGGTCTTGCGATCAACATCAACTATCACTTTGATGTTGGAGAAGCCATTGAAATTGATCTTCCAAATGTTGGCTCAGCAATTGATGGCATTGGCCCTAAGGCAATTACATCCATTATCTGCTGGACAAGAGAAGCTCCGAAGGGTTCGCTTTACAGGCATGTGGCAGGTGTGCAGTTCCGCTTTGGTGATGATGGAAGCCAAAGAGAAACAATGCAGAACTATGTTGCCTTTGCGAAAAAGAAATACAAGTTATGAAAAAACTGTTTACGAAAAAAGAAAAACAGCAGGTACAGGATATTCCGGATCATCTGGAACAGGAAGTCAGTGAGAAACCTGAAAAGAAAAAGAAGTTCAGTTTCAAGCTGAAAGAAAAAGAGAAAAAAGAAAAGATCCGGTTTAAAAAGGCAATTGTACGATCAGAAGAGATCTCAAAGGCAGGCGCTAAAGAAGATGAACTGGATGATAAGATTGTCTCCTCCTATGTCCCATACCGTAGAGCAAAGAGACTTGGTCGATCTTTATTACGACTGGATAAACTTTCCATCTGGTTTTTATCTTTGACATTAATTGTAACCATCATCTTCATCTTCTCCTTCATGCAGGAAAAGATGGGCAACTTTACAATCAACCTGAACCGACTGGAACTGTATCGTAAGGGCATTACCATTTCTGCTGACTCGGTATTTACAAATCCGACCGCAAGATTGACTGCGAATGCGATCTCAGATGCCACAAACATCTCAGCAAATGACCTGCCAGAGAATATCAATGATATTGATGGTGACCATAATGGGAAAAACTATGTGGCATATACATACTATATCCGTAATGCAGGAAAAGAAGATGTGCAGTATTCTGCAGTGGTAAACCTGGATTCCTATTCCAAGAATGCAGATGAAGCAGCAAGAGTCATTGTATACCACAATGATGAAAAGACGGTGTATGCCAAAAAGGCTGCCGATGGTAATCCGGAACCTGGTACAACACCATTTGTATCAGCAAACATCGTATGTGAATATTACAATGATGAATTCCTTGTAGGTAACGTCGATAAATATACGATTGTCATCTTCTTAGAAGGGGATGACCCTGAGTGTGTGGATGCGATTATTGGTGGATCACTGGAATTCTCCATGAATATCTCAGCAGATGATGAATCTGAAACATCGTTATTTGTTAAGTGGGTACAGGATATCATTGATACAATTACTGATAATGATTCCATTGGTACAGCAGGTACGGATGCACCTGACTTCTATATCCAGAACAAGGATATCACCTATGAAAACAGAAGAAACGGTCCAAATAACATCTATGAGGATAACAGAACTCCTACAGATAACTCCTCACAGATCAAGGAAAGCTTCGGTCAGTTAGGGGATAAAGTAAAGGAAGACGTAGAATAAATACACATATGTAACCATATAGATGTGTCTATGGAAGTTACCTATGAAAAAATGCACAGGAAATACTTAAAATACTAGCTAAACCTATTGTAAAAACAGGTAAATTCATATAAGATTTCTTTGTAGAAAAGCAAAACTAGCGCAAGCTAGTGACGCAAAGCTAGAGGGGCTCTACGAGTCAGCCAGTTGCTAAAGGTTCTATAGTTGCCTTTGGTATTTATTTTATTGGCAGGCTTGGATAGAAAGATTGGATCAGATCTTTCTACCTGTGAGTCGTTGATCATTTCTTAATATGACTAAGGGGGAAAAACAATGTCAGTAAAAACATTAAGAAAACAATTGTTTGCGGCAATCGCCATGGTACTGGTTGCCGCTATTGCACTGGGCAGCTCCACCTACGCATGGTTTGCAAACAACAACACTGTTAAAGCAGACGGGATGAAAATCAATGCGAAAGCAGAAGGCACCATGCTTGTAATTTCCAACACTGTAGAAGGATTAAACGATAAAAAAACATCTTACACTTTTGATCCGGTTGTAAAAGGAGAAAACTTATATCCTGTTCATCCTATTTATACAAGTGTATCAGGAAATGATGTTACTGCTTGGAATCATGCGTATTCCGACAAATTTGATACAGCAATAAGCAACAGTACAGAAACCGCCGTAAGCACAGATGATTTGAATGCGGGAAAATATTATGTAACTACAGACCTGTATATTGGTTTGGATAATACTCACAATGCAGCTTCTGTTGGAGCCATTACTGTTACAGGCGTTACTTTAACAAGTTCAGGAAATACCTTGTTAAATTCTGCTCGTGTGCTGATGGTTGATAAAGACGGCAAAGTTATTGGCTGTTTTGGCAACGGAACTTGTTTAAGTGAAAAAGGAACTGATTATGCAGTGGATACTCCAGCAACAGCCGATACCATGACTGAGCTTTCACCAGCCAATACAGGAACTGTTATTGGCGGGTTAACTGCAGGTCAAAATGTAAAAGTAACATTATTTATTTATTTTGATGGTCGTGATAGTTCTTGCACAAGCCAGAATTTCAAAGCTGATGAAGTAACTTGCTCTTTAGAATTTACTGCTGCAGATGCTTAAATCAAATATTTGTAGGAAGTATTATCAGTTCAAATAATTTCAAAATAGTCTAAAGTATTTGCCTAGAGTTCGTTAAACATCTAGGCAAATATGACTATCTTAGTTTAAAAAATGCTTGATATAATCAGATATCAACTATCTTATTCTATGAAGTATTTAAAAAGGAGGTTGCATTAATGATTATTAAAACTTTAAGAAAACAATTATATCTGGCAATTATGTCATTAATGATTGTTGTTTTTTGTATTACAACAGCAACCTATGCCTGGTTTTCTATGAATAACTCAGTTTCCGCTGATGGAATAGAGATATCTGCTAAAACAGAAGGAATTAATTTTGAAATCACATCTAAAGTTGACTCGTTAGGTAATCCAGTCTTTACGGTTGGACAGATTATAGATTCTACAACCATTTCCGCCATAAATCTGTTACCTGTTCATCCTGTAATTACCGACAATAGTTTAACAGGTTGGCAACATGCTGTGTCTGATACATATGATGATGCCAAGATTGATGCCTCTAGAAATGATTTATCACTTGTAGCGAATCAAATCAAAGATTCCAACAATATATATCAGTATGAAATTTTATATGATGCAAGTGGCAACTATGTTCTTCATGCAACTTATTATCTAAGACTAAATCCAGATACTTCAGCTGATGGAAATAGCCTTAATAACATCGTTGCGCAAAATGTAGTATTGACTGGAATAGATTCCTCAAAGGATTATTCAAAATGTACAAGATTAGTTGTTGAAGGTCCTGATGGAACATATGAAATTGGTCCCGAAGGTTCCACAGGCGAGGGAAGTATCAAAACATCCGGTACATTAATAACAAAGATTGAAAAAGGTAACGATTATAGTATTGATGTATATGCATTCTTCGAAGGAATGGATGAAAACTGTAAGAGTAGTTCATTTATCCCTGTGGATTTAGGTATAAGCGTAGATTTTGCAGAGGGTTCATAAAATATAACTCCATCGTTTTAGATGTGAATTAAAATAGATGTTATAAAGTTCGAAGAAAAACCACCACGTTTTAGATATCGAAATAAAGTGGTACCCAGGAGATGGACAGAACTCTGACAGTTCTGAGCCCTCAAATGGGGCCACTTTTTCTGTCCTTGTAACTGATGAT
>CAMCSA010000009.1 GCA_945877405.1 uncultured Erysipelotrichaceae bacterium
TCAGTCTTCCCCAACGGCTCGTTTATATTACCTCATGCCTTACCTTTTGGCAAGTGTTATTTTCTTATTTTTTGCATTATTATCAGAAAATTTCATGTAATCGGTTACATTATATTTATTATCCCTCACGCAATACTGATATCGGTTTTCATCTAAAACAAAATGCAGAAGTATTTACTCCTGCATCTGTTTCACCCTTTCTTTGTCTTATATAGAATTGAAATAACGACCATTGCTGTTCCCTGCATGATCAGGCACAGAATGAATAACGGCATATAACTCTGCATTGCATCATACAGGAAGCCAAGCATTGTTATGCCAAGTGAATTCATTAATGAACCAACAAGATTCACGACCGGATACACACGTCCATAGTTTTCTGCGCCGAAGATATCAGAACAAGCCAGTGAAATGGCAATCGCACTGTTTGGCATTGTACAACCATATAACAGTGAACAGATTAGAAGCATAGTTGTATTTTTGGCAAAGAAAAAACCGACAATGCCGAGAAAGCTGATTGTACCGACAAGTAGTGAAGATTTCAATGTACCAACACGGTCTGCCAGCGTTCCATACACAAGCTTTGCTGCTACGTTAGCCAGATTAACCGCGCTGATCAGCATCGCACCTACTCCTGCCCCAAGCCCAAGTACTTCTGCATAACCGGACAGGTGCATGAAAAGAGCTGCTATAACACATACAAGCGCAGTAAATACAAACAGAATACCAAGTTTGAAACCATCAATATGGGTATCTCTTACGCCACCTTCCTGTATCTTGGATGAAGATTCCATATTCTTTTTATGTTCCAGATATGCTTCATATCCATATGGTTGCTTTCCAATATCTTCCGGTCTGATACCAAGTGGGAAAAACAGAGCCGGCAAATAGAATACAACGATTATCACTGCCATGACAATATATGCTGTCTGATAACCGAATGATGCAATAATTGTTGAGAACGGTGATGCAAACAATACACCTGACACCCCTGAAAAACTCATGACAATACTGACAATCAGACCGTGATTGACATAAATCCAGTTATTGATGATCATTGTTGCAAGTACAAACCCGGTAAGACCTGCTCCAATTCCCTTTAGTCCATTCCATATATACAGCATCCACAACTGTGTTGAAAAAGCACACATGACCGTACCTGTTACAAGGCATGCTACGGAGATCCAAAGAAGAACTCTGACTTTTACATGCTTTAACAGTGTTGGGATGAGCATACTTGTAAACGCCATCAGAATGGACATAATTGTAGTTGTCATGGAAATGGCACCTTTACCCACCCCAAGAACTTCAGCCATTGGATTGTAAAACACACCGGCAGTACTGATATTGATACCTACAGAAGCACCTACAATACCGCACATCGCAATAATAATGCCAAGATGAACTTTTTCCAGTTTACATTTCATTCCTTTTTCCCTCTTCAATAAAGGCATTGTAATGTATAATTCCATTTTTCCTGATTATTTCTTTTATTTGAAACTGTCAGCTTCCGTTACCATACAAAAAAGCATAATCCGATCATTCAGATTATGCTCAATTCTCATTTATCCATTCAGATCCAGGAATTCAGAACTGATGACACTTTCACTCAGTTCCCTGATCTGCTGTAGTGAAACAGTCTCTCCTTCATAACCATTCAATACATGCTTTGCAGCAAGTTCATCTGTATACTGGCTCAGTTTATAGGACTGATAGTTATAACGGACATCCAGAATATTATTCTGATCTCCTTCAAAATGGATGAATGTCGGTATCCACTTCACATTTTCAATCGTAATGGAATCATCCGTCTGCACGAAATCCAGTTTGATCATTCCACCGATCGCATTGTTTGTTGTCAGCATTCCTCCAATAAAGTTACCAAGAGAATAAATGACCAGTGTTCTGTTTCCATTTACTCCACTCACCCATTCGACCGGTTCAATGGAGTGTGTATGTGTACCAATCACAAGATCAACGCCAAGATCTGCAAACAGCTGTGCATAATATGTCTGGAAGTCATTTGGCTGATGCGCATGTTCATCACCCCAGTGTGCTGAAACAATCACCACATCACTGATTTCCTTTGCACGAGCTACATCAGCACGGATCTGTTCTTCATCAAAATAAGAGATGCTCCATGGATTTGCAGGCTCAATTCCATTTGTGCCATATGTATAGGCAAGAAAACTGAACTTCACTCCCTTTGTTTCAAATACAGGTATCGTATCAAACTGTTCCTGACTGGAATAAGCACCATCCACAATGATACCGACATCATCAAATGCCTTTCTTGTCGCATCAATGCCATCCTGGAATCGATCCATCGTATGATTGGATGCGATATTGGCAAGGGTAAATCCGGTATCTTTCAGATTCTGAGCAATCTCAGTCGGAGAATTGAAACATGGATATCCTGCCAGGCCGAGCTCGTTTCCACCAAGTACGGTTTCCTGGTTGATAAAGGCTATATCTGCTGCCTGAATATCTTCTTTGACATTGGCATACATCTTTTCAAAGTTAAACGAGCTATCATCATTTTCTGCATCCAGATAGACTGTTTCATGAATCAGATTATCACCTACACCGACTAAGGAAATCACATTTTTTCCTTCTTCTTGCTGTGGCTGTTCCACAACGGATGTCGGTGGTTGTGTTTTTTCATCCTTTTTTTGATTCATGGCGGAAAGAACTGCTTTCCCACCAAGAACACAGCATATGATGACACATATACAGCCGGCAGCCAGTAATACCAGTCTGTCAGTTCTGAGTCTTCTCTTCTTTCTGTGAGCCATGATATTCCTCCAGTGTCCAGTTATTTTCGTATATGATCTTTGCGGCATCCTTTCCGACATAACGGAAATGCCAACTTTCATATCCATATCGTGTGATATCCTGTTTCTCTTCAGGATATCTGAGAATGAATCCATATTCATGAGCACTGCTCAGAATCCATTCATATCCATCATATAATTCGATTTCATTAAAATTGTGTCCATTGAATGTAATATCAACAGCCAGACCGCTGTTATGTTCACTCTGACCCGGTCGGGCATAATACTGGTCTGCATATTCTGTACCATACAGTCCGGCATTATAATTCCAAAGACCAGCCTGATAGTCATAACTTCTGTAAGCGGCAATAGCACGAATCTGAATTTCCCGCTCCTGTGCAGCCTGACACCACTGGTAATAGGCATTCAGTGCTTCACTTCTTAATTCCATATACGCAACATCCTGGCAGGAGTAATCCTCTCCAGCAATGCAGGCGTACTGTTCCATGACTTTTAAATCTGCTGGAATATACCCTTCTGGTAAAGCATGCGATTTATTGACAAGAAGTGTCATATCGGAATCATCCGTCACAGTTACACTGTTTTCATATGGTTCCATGTCCAGATCCATATTGACATGCAACACTGTCTGTTCAATTGTATCTGCTCCTTGATAAGCAGCATAACGCTGTGCCCGTTGTGGCCAGTAATTGGATAAAGAAGTCATCTCTCCAATCTGCTCATCACTGAGTCCACCATCTTTTAATACCTGATAGCCTTCCACCTGAGTGATGTCTTTTACGGGATCTTTTTCACTGGAAACCGAATGATCAGAGGTCTTGGTCCTTTTATCATCTTTCATACAGCCAACACCCGCAAAGATTGCACCAATCAACAGTACACACCCAATTACCAGTACAGCAATTCTGTCATACCTGACTTTTCTTCTTTTCTTCACAATCAGTCTTCCTTTTCAAAATATCGGTTCAGCACACCAGTCATCCAGATTTCACAGGCTGCAGCATAATCTTTCTGATCCTGTGTATACATCTGTTCTCTGCCCTTCTGATAATATTTGTTCTGTTCATATTCCGGATTATTGACTTCAATAAATCCGGTCGTAGCTGCAGAATAGTTTCTGACATCCGCCTGTACCCCTGCTCGATTCATATGAGAGACAAGCTGATCCACCATCTGATTCTCCTGCTGATTCTCACATGTGACAAAGGTAACTGGTGTACGGTAGATTCCCTGATCCACTAACTGAATCGATGAATCATCAATAAGCGGATAGAAGGAAATCATACCTTTCAGGTCCATTCCTTTTGTATGCAGAATTGCTGCAGCACCCATCATCAGATAAGCTCCCCCAGAAAAACCGACGAATGCGCTTCTGGATGGATCAATATGATAGAACGTACTTCTGGATGAGAAATACTCTACCGCATCAATGATTTCATCCTGCTGATAGGGAGGTTTCTGAACATCCAGTTTCGTGTAATTAATGGCTATGATCATACAGTTCCATGACTGTGCCATTCTGTGACAGAATGTATCACATTGATCCGCATCACCATCAAACAGATTTCCTCCATGGATCACATAGACAACTGGGGTTGGCTGTTCACTGCTGATTTCATACAGATTGACTGCCACTGCATCTTTACCTTCTCTTGGCACAGAAAATCTTCTGCCCAGAAGATCTTCATCTGCCTTCTGATTGATGGCTCTTATCTTTGCATATCTGCTGTTTCCTTTTTTCTTTGTCAGCAGATCCGGGTTTCTCTGATTCAACAGAGAAAAAAACATCGATACAATCAGAACACCAATGATGACATTCATCAAAAAACTCAGATCCATACTCACCTCTTAATATGCGTAATCGCCACCTTCAATACCAAAATATTCTTCAAGTGTACAGTCAGGTGAAACATTGTAGATTGCGGTAGCATATTCCACACCTACATAACGGTAGTGCCATGGTTCAAAGGAATAACCTGTAATCCATTCCTTTCCCTTAGGGTAACGCAGAATAAAACCATATTCATGAGCGTGCGCATACAGCCACTGACCTTCCACCGTATTTTCCATTGCCTGTGTGAATACGGTTGCCTGATCATGGTCACCAATATCTGCCGCAAGACCTGTCTGATGATCCGAATATCCAGGGCGGGCAGAAATCGTATCTGCAGTTGCTGTTCCATACATGGCAACATAGTTATTATATAACGAAGCCTGATAAGATGCCGAACGATAACTGGAGCATGTCACAAGTGTAATACCTTCCTGAGCTGCTGCAACAAACATTGTTTCCAATGCCGATGCGGCACAGTCACGCAGATAATGCGTTCTGTTGCCTGTAGCGTTGACCACTCTCAGATCAGTTGGTTCAAAATAATAATCCAATGCATACTTTTTATTTGCAACAACAAGAAGACTGTATGGATCCGAAAACTCAGCCGACAGTGCAGGTGGTGTATAAATCGGTACTTCCTGTACCGGTTCCTCGTAGACAGGATCTTCCACTACAGGTGCCTGTTCAACCACAGGTTCTTCCTCGTTTACTGGTTCTTCTTCATTCTGCACTTCTTCAACCTGTTGTTCGTCCTCTTCCTGTACAGGTTCATCTTTGGTCTCTTCTTTGATTTCTTCCTTCTTTTCTTCTTTTTCCTGCGTTACAGGTTCTTTTACGGCTGTTTGCTTAGCAGTAAGCTGATAATGTACCAGTAAGCCGATCACAAGCGAAAGAACAACTACACCCATCATCAGATACACTGTAGTCATCTTTCTCTTTTTTCTTTTTTTCATAGCTTCTCTACCATATAACGAACAATTCCCGCACAGTGTCTTGCAGCTTTTGCTTCAAATACCTCGTACGTTTCACTGACGGATTCATCCGCCTTATCTGAAATTGCACGGATGATCACAAACGGAATCTGATTCAGATATGCGCATTCCGCAATGGCACATCCTTCCATTTCCGTGCAGTCAGCTTCAAATGTATTTCTGATCCAGTCTTTCTTTTTCCGTTCGGATACAAACACATCGCCCGTCGCAACTCTTCCGGTAAATGCATTTACTTCTGGAGCACATTCCTTTACTGCTGCAACAGCCAGTTTCTGCAGGTTTTCATCTGCCTTATAAAACAGAGTTCCAGTTCCAGGTATTTCACCTAACTGATAACCAAAATTCACCGCATCCACATCATGGAATACCGCATCTGCAGAAACAACAATATCACCGATGTTGATATCATTGTTCAAAGAGCCGGCAATACCCGTATTGATGATATGGCTCACCTGAAAACAGCTGCACAGCACCTGTGCTGCCATGCCAGCGCGTACTTTACCGATTCCACACTGCACAACAACAACTTCTGTTTTTCCAATATTACCTTCATAATAATTCTGTCCAGCATGAACAGATACATTTTTCACATCCATGGATCTGATCAGATATTCCACCTCTACATCCATGGCACCAATGATTCCAATCTTCATTTAATAATGCCCCTTTCCTTCATTTCCTTTACAAGGAAAGTCATGGATACGGTTTTCGCATCATGTATTTCCCCGTTCACAATCTTTTCCGTGATTTCATCCAGTGTCAGCTTACTGACATTGATATGCTCATCCTGATCCAGATGCTGACCAACAAAGTCTCCTTTTTTTGCATAGTAAAGTCCGATGGTTTCACTGTCATAGGCAGGAGTCGGATAGATGGTTCCAAGATATACCCAGTCCTTTCCTTCATATCCGGTTTCTTCTGCAATCTCTCTTTTTGCTACAGCGAGGTCATCTTCACCTTTTTCTCTTTTTCCAGCAGGGTATTCCAGAGTCACTTCAGACTGTGCATACCGCCATTGACTGACAAAATAGAATCTGCCTTCCTCATCTTCCAAAGCAATACCAACACCACCTGGATGTTCCACAAGAGTTCTGTTTGCGATTGTATGATCAGGCATTTCAGCCGTATCTTCACGAAGGTTGACAACAGGACCTTCGTATACATATGTTTTTTTCAGTGTTTTTTCTTCCAGTTCATTCATAGTTTTCACTTCCATGTATATAATAGTATCGCATAATGAGGTGAATAAATCATGAAACTCAAGGCTTATTTTGCAGGTTCCATTCGTGGTGGAAGAAACGATCAGGCACTTTATGCCCGTATGATCGATGCAGTCAGAGAAAAAGCGGACGTATTGACGGAACATATCAGACTGTCAACCATCAACCTGAACGAGACGAAAAACGACTATGATATCCATACTCAGGATATGAACTGGATGAAGGAATGTGACTTTGTCATTGCGGAATGCACAAATCCATCCCTTGGTGTGGGCTATGAACTTGCCAGTGCGGAACACCTGCACAAACCTGTACATATTTTCTACAACACAACCCGGACACAGCTGAGTGCGATGTTAAAGGGTGATCCATATTTTATGATCCACCCATATACAACAGAAGAAGAGCTGTTCACACAGCTCCAGCAGGTGCTGGAGGCATTATGACAGGCAGTCAGAAACGGATCCGTGATTATGGAATCATTGTCGGAGATCTTCCAACAGGTACAACCAACCGGATCACGGATGTCAAAGGTGTAAAAGTCGGACACTGCACCATTCACAACGACACAAATCACACCGGTGTAACTGTTATTCTGCCGGGAGAGGATAATCCTTTTCTGCATAAATATACAGCCGCAGCCTATGTCCACAACGGATTTGGCAAAACCATCGGAATTCCCCAGATCAAGGAACTTGGAACACTAGAAACACCGATCGCCTTAACAAACACATTGAATGTCGGCAAAGTATCTGATGCTTTGATTTCATATATGATTGAAACAGTACATCAGGAAGGAAAGGAAGTCTATTCCATCAATCCGGTTGTCGGAGAATGCAATGACTCCCTCATCAACAGTATTCAGAAACGTGCCGTAACCGAAGAAAATGTGCGCAAAGCCATTCAGATTGCAGATGTTCTATTTGAGGAAGGCAGTGTCGGGGCAGGTACGGGTACGATCTGTTATGGCCTCAAAGGCGGGATCGGTTCCGCTTCAAGAGTCATTACCATTGATAACCACAACTATACAATCGGTGTTCTTGTACAGTCCAACTTCGGTTCCACACGTGATTTCATTCTGAATGGTAAACCAATCGGAAAAGACATCGAAGAACAGCTGAAAAAACCACAGTCTTCATACAGTCAGGAAGACCGTGGTTCCATCATGACCATTCTTGCGACAGACCTTCCTGTCAGCGATCGTCAGTTATACCGTATTATACGCAGATGCGGTGTCGGAATTGCACGAACAGGTGCCTATACAGGTCATGGAAGTGGAGAAATCATGATCGGTTTTACAACCGCCAACAGACACTCTGACGACCATATTCAGTCTTTTTCCTGTATTCATGAGGATCTGATCAATCATGCCTTCAAAGCATGTGCGGAAGCTGTCCATGAAGCGATTCTGAATTCCATGATCACGACAGAACCTGCACATACAACCGATGGCAGAATCATTCACAGCCTGAAGGAATTCATCTGATCCAGCTGAATCTTTGCGGAAGGTGTTTCCTTGCGTTTGTGAAGGCACATGCTCATGCAGATCAGATAATATACTCTCTGTCATGATACTGACATTATCATGACAGAGAACAACGCCTTCTTTCATGTGAAAAACTTTCATTTGACCGCAGCTGGTTCAAAGCGGAATGACGTTTGTAGTCCTTCCCGCTTTTTACTTCAAGCGGAATCACTTTCTGATCCGTAGTTTCGATCAGGAAATCGATTTCTCTTCCTTATAATGTATTTTTCATTTTTCCAACCATAATCTGTTTAAATATTGCAATTTTCCAACTTTTTAAGTAAAACAGGAGAGATTCCGTATTCCGGAGTCTCTCCTGTCTGTTTAAGCATGTTTTCTGACTTCTTTAATGTATGGATTTGTGAAGAAACTGATCAGCAGTTCCACTGTCATGACACACCAGATCACAGGCTCACACCAGATTACCGCCTCATAGTGGAATACCGGAATCAGGAAGAATGTGAAGATGATCTTACCGACACATTCAATGACCGAAGAGATCAGAGGCAGAAACTTGGAACCGATCCCCTGCAGGGCAAATCGTGTCTGTATCAGCACACCCAGTACCGCATAGAATGGTGCGACCACATACAGGAAACGGGAACCGTTTGCCAGAATCACCGGACTGTCAGAACCGGAAATCAGATGAATCATAGCAGGAGCCGTTACCCACATGATTGCGGAAATCACGACGGCCGCAATCACGTCGAAGATATAGGCTGTCTTCATTGCGGACAGAATTCTCTTACCCTGGTTGCTGCCTTTGTTCTGTGATACGAATGTGGAGATTGCCATGGACATTGCCATAAACGGAAGATTCATGATCGCATAGACTTTACGCGCCGCCACATGACCGGCAATGATCTCTGTTCCAAGTCCATTGATACCGGACTGCAGAATAATACTTCCGATGGATACGATGGAACCCATGAATGCCATGGAATAACCCTGACCTGCAAGATCCTTCACCAGTTCCCTGTCAAAGACAAAGTCTTTGCGGGATGGTACAAGCTCCTTTTCCTTTGTCAGAATATAACCGATACATCCAACAGCGGATACACCCTGTGATACGACTGTCGCAAGTGCCGCACCGGCAACACCCATTCCAAACCATTTCATGAAAGCATAGTCAAGAACGATATTCAACAGGGATGAGAACACAAGGAACACCAGCGGCATGAATGAGTTACCAATAGAACGAAGAATACCGGATGCATAGTTGTACAGGAACATGACAATGACACCGATTCCGATTACCTGAATATAAGCCATTGCTTCACCAAGTATCTCTGCAGGTGTATCGATCAGTACAAGCAGCCACTCCATACCCGCGATCGAGAACACTGTAAATACAAGTGTTGTCAGCAGACCGATCACAATAGAGATTGCAATTGCTTTCTTCATTCTCTTTTCATCCTGAGAACCGAATGCACGTGCCACAACGATGGAGAATCCATTACCAAGACTCATCATGAATCCGACCATGAATTCAAATACCGATGCACAGGCACCAACAGCTGCCAGTGATGATGTTCCAAGCAGATTTCCTACAAGTGCTGTATCCACAGCATTGTACAGCTGCTGAAACAGATAGGAGATGAAGATCGGGATCATGAATGTTACCAGTGCCGGAAGAATCGGCCCATGGAGAAGATCCACTGATCCAAATACTGATTTCTTTTCTTTCATGTATACCTCCTGTGAAAACATTTATTCCGTTATATTTTTATTGAACAGTTCCTCCAGAACAAAGATGCCGTTTTCATATGTGTATTTCAGTACACAGCAGTTATAGAATCTTTCCTTCTTTTCAACTTTTGCATATTTTTCAAATGCTCTGTAGAAATTGGCAACGGAAGCCCCATGGGACACCATAAATACAGTATGATGATCTTCCTGATCCATGATTTCCGTAATGGTTTTTACCATTCTTTCCTGTACTTCACTCTGCCCTTCGCCACCAAACTGCTTGAAGAAATCCAGGTATGGAAGTTTTGGATTCAGGCATTCATCCTTACCTTCAAAGGCTCCGAAGTTCCATTCTTTTAATCCTTTGACTCTTTTATATGGATACTCACTTCCAAGCACGATTTCGAGTGTATCGCATGCCCTTTCACTGGTGGAGGAATAGGCATGATCGAATGTGACATTCTGACTGTCAATATATTCCTTTGCCACCTGTGCCTGCGTGATTCCAAGAGGAGTCAGTGGTGCATCGCACCATCCCTGAATCTTATGCTGAAGATTGAAGAGCGTCTGTCCATGACGCATGATATACAGTGTTTTCTTTTCCATTTTCATTTACCTTCCTTACATTCACATTGTAAAAGCGGATGATATGAAAAGTACAATGCCGGAATTGAAAGCAGCTATTCATTTCATGCATACTGACCTATTTCAGTCAGTCTACAGTATTTTACAACTTCAAAAAAATGTTTCCCGTATTTCCACAATCAGGAACTGAATATCAGATTTTTACCGCTTACAATGTTGTTATAGAAAAAAGGAGAAAATAAGATTATGGCATTTCCAAAGAATTTCTTATGGGGTGGCGCTGTTGCTGCCAATCAGTGCGAAGGTGCTTATCTGGAAGATGGTAAGGGCCTCAATGACGCTGATATGTTAAAGGGTGGTAATGTATCCACACCTAGAAAGTTCTCACCTGAAATTGAACAGGGCGTTTATTACCCGTCTCATGAAGCAATTGACTTCTATCATCGTTATAAGGAAGACATCGCATTATTTGCTGAAATGGGCTTCAAGTGCTTCCGCCTGTCCATCAACTGGGCAAGAATCTATCCGAATGGAGATGACGCTGAACCAAATGAAGCAGGTCTGAAGTTCTATGACAATGTATTTGATGAATGCAGAAAGTATGGCATTGAACCACTTGTAACTCTTTGCCACTATGAAATCCCATGGAACATTTCCGTCAAATATCATGGTTTCTCTGACAGACGTGTTATTGACATGTTCGTCAAGTATGCAACAACATGCTTCAGAAGATATAAGGACAAGGTCAAGTACTGGCTGACATTCAATGAAATCAACTGTGCTCTTGTCGGTTCCGGTTACAATGGTATCGGTGTTGTTACAGATGAAGAATATGCTGATAAATCCCAGCGTCCGGTAGATGAACTCAAGGTAGATCCGAATGTCAGATATGCTGCTCTGCACAATGAATTCGTTGCTTCCGCAAAGGCTGTCATTGAAGGTCACAAGATCAATCCTGATTTCATGATCGGATGCATGATTGCACATATGACAAACTACCCACTGACACCAGATCCAAAGGATGTTCTGCAGGGTCTCAACACAATGAACTTCATGAACAACTTCTGCGGTGACGTGCATGTCAGAGGTGAATACCCACATTACACAAAGAAGCTTCTGAGTGAAAATGGAGTTACTGACTTCTCCTTCCTGGAAAATGAAGAAGATCTTGCGATCATTAAGGAAGGTAAGGTTGACATGTACACATTCTCCTACTACATGACAAACTGCACAACAACACATGAAGCTGAACTTGGTGCAGGCAATGTCTTCATGGGTGTCAAGAATCCATATCTGCAGGCTTCTCCATGGGGATGGCAGATTGACCCTCTTGGACTGCGTTACACACTGAACCTGCTTGCTTCCCGTTATCCACATACACCATTAATGGTTGTAGAAAACGGTCTTGGCATGATTGACAAGGTTGAAGAAGACGGATCCATCCATGATACATACCGTATCGAATACCTCAGAGATCACATCAAGGCAATGAAGGATGCGATTGAAATCGATGGTGTTCCATTAATCGGTTATACAACATGGGGACCAATTGACCTTGTATCCTGTGGTACAGGTGAAATGTACAAGAGATACGGATTCATCTATGTTAACCGTCATGACGATGGTACAGGTGACTATTCCCGTTCCAGAAAGGATTCCTTCTTCTGGTACAAGAAGTGCATCGAATCCGATGGTGAAGATCTCGACTGATTCTGCTTTTCAAAGCCGGCTTAACCGCCGGTTTTTTCAATTTCGGGAACTTATGTGAACATGCATGAATCAGTGATATGATTTGCCGGCTAATAAACAGGAGGCATAAATGAACTACGTAGATTCGAAAACATTTCTGACATTCAGTGTCATGGATTGTCTGTTCTGGGCATTCTTTGCGGCATGTGCAGGCTTTACAACAACCTACCTTCTGGAATGTGGCATGTCCAGTTCCATCTTATCCATCATGCTTGCTGCTTACATGGGAGCATCCTTCTTCGGAGCTTTTTTCTGGGGTCCATTATGTGATAAAAAACAGACAAACAGAAATATCTTCATTCCTGAATACATCGCAGCTGTTGCTGTGGGATTTCTGATCTGGTTCTTTGCCTCCAGAAACTACTGGATTTCCGCATTTCTGTATCCGATCTTCGGATTTCTTGCGGTACCATTAGGTTCCAATCTTGACTCCTGGATGTTAAGAGCCTTCCACAAGGATGCCGGCACATATGGTCGTGCCCGTTCCATCGGATCCATTGGTTATGCTATCATGGCTCTAGGGATGGGAATGCTCATCGGAATGTTCGGATATGTTACAATCCCGGTATGTTCCATTGCTTTGGCAGCTTTTGTACTGGCAATTGCTTTTTCCATCAAAGAAGAGAAGTTTGAAAGTGTTGTTGTAAAAACAGACAGAAAAAACAGTGGTGGAATAAAGGATCTGATGAAAATCGGACCATTCATGTTCGGAGTTGTTGTTGTTTTCTTTACAGGTCTGTCCATCAATCCGATCAACAACCTTAAGACTGTATTCATCCAGAATGTCGGTGGTGATGTCGGCATGCTTGGTATGGACTCCTTTATTGGTGTATGTGTACAGGCTGTTTTCATCTTCATTTCGGGTAATCTCAAGCGAATTCCTGCAAACGTCAGACTGTTTTTGATGTCAGGCTGTGTACTGATCACAATGGTGCTCATTACAACTGCCATCAATCCATGGATGGTCATTGCCGGAACTGTCTTCAGCAACATGAGCTACGGCATCATGCTCCCAACCCAAAGAGAAATCGTTGAAACCTGTGTTCCGGATCAGATGAAAACGACAGCACACAGTCTGTCTGATACGATGTACAGTGGCTTCTCAGGAATCATTGCATTGACATATTCCGGTTATATCATCGATGCACTTGGTGCCAGATATGTATCCATGTTAGGCATCGGTATCATGCTGATCCCTTGTGTTCTGACAATGTTCAGACTGTTCTTCAGAAAAAAATCAGTGTAAACGATTACGTTTTCCTCATCCATTGACTTTCTTTCAAAACCGATATATACATGAACCATACAGAATGATCTGTATGGTTTTTGATTGGAGGTGTCATATGAAACAACATCGTATCGCAGTCTGTTGTGGTGAAGGATTTGCTTCAGGATTCCTTGCAGCACATCTGAATATATTTGCAGCCCAGGAAGGTATATCCGATAAGGTTCTGTTTGTCCGTATTCCTTATCCTGATCTGTATGCCCACCAGCATGAATTTGAAATGGCCATGATTCTTCCTCATATTGAATGGAAAGTCAAAGATGATAAGAAGCAGTATGACATACCTCTGTATGTCATTCCATTCAAAGTCATGATGAAACCAAGAGCAGCAGACTTTGTTCAGGACTGTGCCGATATTCTTTCCATGGCTAATGGAAGAGGAGGAAGATTCTTCTTTCCTGGAGAAGAAAACACTCAAAGAGTAACAAGACTCTGTTCTCATGCCCAATGGGTGGCAGAACAGATGGAAAAAGAAGAACATCATAAGCGATGATCTGCGCCGATGCATATGCATCGGTTTTTTGTGTATAATGGCACAAATGGAGAACTGATATGAGTAAGCTTACAAAACATGCACTGGAACAGTCACTGAAGAATCTTCTGAAAACAAAACCTCTTAACAGAATTACGATCAATGACCTTGTTGAAGAATGCGGTATCAGCCGTATGACATTCTACTATCATTTTCAGGATATCTACGATCTTGTGGAATGGTCCTGCCTGGAAGATGCAAAGAAAGCTCTGAAAGGAAGAAAAACATATTCCACATGGCAGGAGGGATTCATTGATCTGTTTCATGCAGTATATGAAAATAAACCGTTTATCATGAATGTCTATCATTGTGTATCCATCGAGCAGGTTGAAAAATATCTGAAACCATTAACAGATCAGTTATTGCTGGATGTACTGAATGAACTTTCCAAAGATATGGTCATTCAGGAACAAGACAAACAGTTCATCGCAAAGATTTATTCCTATATGTTTGTCGGAGTGATGCTAGACTGGATCCGCAACGATATGAAAGAAGATCCGAAAACACTTGTTTCCCGTTTTGGTAAAGCCATTCATAATGATTTCATCAATGCTCTGGAGCGCTTCCGGCTGGATGGGAAACATACAGATCAATGATTATGTTTATGTTATAAACACACACTTTTATCTGTCAAATCTTTGATCATTTATGTTCGCTTGTTCATATTCTTTTCTTTCCTGTATTTCTAGAATATCTGTGTCAGAAGAAATGACAGGAGGAAACAATGATGTATTATTCTGCAGGTAATTATGAAGCGTTTGCTCATCCGGTTACACCGGAGGGAGCAGACAGAAAATCTGCCTATATCATCGGTACTGGCCTTGCCGGTCTTACCGCTGCATTCTATCTTGTTCGAGATGCAGGTCTCAAAGGTGAAAGAATTCACCTTCTGGAAAAGATGGATATTACTGGTGGAAGCTGTGATGGAAGAAAGGATATCTCAAAAGGATTTATCATGAGAGGTGGCAGAGAAATGGACAATCACTTCGAAGTCATGTGGGATATATTCCGTGATGTACCATCTTTGAAAAATCCGGATATCTCAGTTCTGGATGAATATTATCGCCTCAATAAGGAAGATCCGAACTTCTCATTATGTCGTGCAACTGTGGATTGTGGAAAGAATGCACATACAGACGGCAAATTCAATCTGGACCGTGATTCAGCTATGGCTCTTTCCAGACTGTTTATCACACCGGAAGAAGACCTGGAAGATATCAGTATTGCCGAAGTGATGCCGGATTCATTCTGGGATACGAATTTCTGGTTATACTGGCAGACAATGTTTGCCTTCCAGAAATGGTCAAGTGCACTGGAAATGAAGAGATATCTTTGCCGCTATGTCCATCATATCGATGGATTACCGGATTTCAGTGCTCTGCGCTTTACAAAATACAACCAGTATGAAAGTCTGATTCTGCCATTACAGACTTGGCTGCTTGACCATGGTGTACAGATAGAATTCGGTATGGATGTGAAAAACGTCATCATTGAAACAAAGGGACATACAAAAACTGCCCGTCAGATTGTTTATGTCAAAGACGATGAAGAACATACCATCGATCTTTGCGAAGATGATCTTGTCTTTATCACCAATGGATGCTGTACAGATACAACATGCTACGGTGATCAGAACCATGCCCCAGATCTTTCTAAAGCCATCAATGGCAAAGGAGATTCATGGGATCTCTGGAAAAACATTGCATCTCAGGCAGAACATGGAGAATATGGTAATCCGGATCATTTCTGCAATGACATTGAAGCAACCAACTGGATGAGTGCGACTGTTGAAACAAAAAATGAAGAGATCATCAATCACATCAAATCCATCTGCAAGCGTGATCCACGAAAAGGTAAAGTTACGACAGGTGGTATTGTAACCGTCAAGGACAGTGCAGAAAACTGGTATCTTTCCTGGACAGTCAACCGTCAGCCACAGTTCCAGTCACAGGATCCGGATACGGTTCTGATCTGGCTGTATGCATTATCCACCAATCAACCTGGCAACTATATATCAAAACCGATGCGTGAATGTACCGGTAAGGAAATCTGTGAAGAATGGCTGTATCACATCGGCATTGAAAAAGATCATATTCAAAAACTGGCAGGTGAAGCATGTAATACAACGACAGCTTTCATGCCATATATCAATGCATTCTTCCAGCCAAGAAAGAACAGTGACCGACCACATGTTGTACCGGATGGCTCTGTCAACTTTGCTTTCCTTGGTCAGTTTACCGAAACACCACATGATACGATTTTTACAATCGAATACTCCATGCGTACAGGCATGGAAGCTGTATACACATTAATGAATGTAGATCGTGGTGTACCGGAAGTCTGGGGTTCCCGCTATGATATCCGTGAACTGCTCAAAGCGTGTTATTATGCGATTGATAAAAAGAAAATCACAGATGCAGATCTGAATTTTATGGAAAGAAAAATTCTGAAAACCGTTCTTCAAAAACTGGAACATACCGACATTGAAAAACTTCTGCATGAAAGCGGACTGATCTGAATCATACAGGAATACTGATAGATACAGTATTCCTGTTTTCTGATACACGTAAAGGTATTTTGACATCATATTCCTGATTGTTCTGTCATGATACAATCAATGAAAGGAGTCAGTATATATGTCAATCGGATCTAAAATCAGACAGTACAGAATCGAAAAAGGAATGTCACAGGAGGATATCATTCATCAGCTTGGTATTTCCAGACAGACACTCAGTGCATGGGAAAATGACAGAAGTCTTCCAGATATCATCAGTCTGATCAGATTATCTGAAATCTTTGAAACAACCATTGATGATCTTGTCCAAAGTGAAAAAACAGATGACAGTACAAAAGAATGGATATCTGATACAGGATTCAGTTTTATCAGATACCAGAACAGAATCATTGATGGCACAATTCCTCAGGCATGGAATCCCTATTTCAATATTCTTTCATTGGATGATACCGGCTTAACCGTAACTGCCTATGGCAGTTCCATGACAAAGCGATACCAGATCTCTGATCCATATCACATTGCATATGAAGATATCTCATTTATCCGCCTGCTTGTATTCAGAAGAATAAGTTCCAGTGTATACAGAAAATTTCTGCCATCGTTTTACTACACTTTTGCCTTACAGGTCCATCTGAAAAGAAAACTGATCATTTCTTTTGAACTGCCACCAGAATATGAGATGAAGGAATTCTTTGAAGAAATCCATTGTCATGTGCCATTTCAGGATCCATTAGGTATTTTTGAACAGTTTCCAACATCACAACAGTTCAACAGAAAGACTGCTGAAAAAGAACCTGTTGCTTTCCAGCTATGGGTAAATGATAACTATGCAGAATGGTCAAAGAAATATGGTATTCCTTCACTCCGTTTCTATTCAAAAGGTGCAGATCATCCAGGTAACAGAACTTCCATCACTCAACCTAAGGAAATACCTTTAACACAACAGGAAAAGGAAAACATGATTGGTTCTAGGAAAACCAAAATATTCCTGATCATTCTGATCATCGGATGGATCGTTCTGACAGTATTTCTCGGCATCAGGGCATGCAGTTAGATTATTCCACTATAAAGAGCATGGTTTCCCATGCTCTGTTATTTTTCCTTATTTTCCGGAAGATAGAAGATCTGCTCCCCATCTTTGGATAACTGATATTTACCACGGGCATATGTTTCCACATAGTCCGGATCCTGCAGTTTTTCCTTCTCATTTGTCAGATATCTGTTTTCATCCTGTACTTCCTGCAGTTTTGACTGTACTTCAGATAACTGCTGTTGAAGTTGAAGTGTTGTCATTCCTTCCTGTACAACCGCAAACAACATGAATCCACTTGCCACAAGCATACCAACACACAAAAATTTTGTAAAAGGTGTCAGTTTTCTTTTCTTCTTTACTGGTTTTTTCTTTGTTTCCATGTTTCTATTCTAACACCTTATTCACTTTCTGTACGACTTTCTGAAATGACTTCATACATCAGCGCAGCATCCGCCTTTTTCTTTGCTTCAACTGTGGAAAGAACACGGATTTCCAGTTTTCTGTTACCAAACGTAATGGACACAATATCTCCAGGATTTACATCATGGCCCGGCTTGACAATACGTCCATTGATTTCAACTCTCTGGTTTTCTGCCAGTTCCTTGGAAACCGTTCTTCTTTTCAAAATGCGGGATACTTTCAAAAATTTATCAATTCTCATCGTTTCGAATTGCCTCCCTTCCTTTTTCAATACACTTCCGAACAATCTTCATATCATTCTTTCCTTTTGGAATGAATACATGAATACATCCTTCCGTATATCTTAATGTAATGTTTTTAGATATGCGTGCATACTGTTCAAACAGGAATACACCATTCATATTACCGGATGCTTCCTTTGTGAATGTCAGTTCAATGGTTTTTCCAGCTTCCTTGTAATGCTTTACAATCGGATCATTCAGAATCAGATCAAACTCCTTCTTTTCAAAGATCGCATTGACTTCTTTTGGCAGCCTGCCGTACTGGTCAATGATTTCCTTCTTATAGATTTCAAGCTGTTTCTGATCTTTAATACCATCTACCTTCTGATACAGATCCAGTTTATCAAAATCATCTGTTGTAAAGGAATCCGGAATATAACCGGACTTCTGAATATTGACATTGGCAACAGGCTCAGCATGTGAGACTGGTCTTCCTTCTTTTCTTGCGGTGATGGCTTCTTCCAGCATTTCAATATACATATCAATACCGACGGTATCGATAAAACCGGATTGCGATGAACCAAGCAGATCACCTGCCCCACGGATTGTCAGATCCCTCATGGCAATCTTATATCCAGATCCAAGTCTTGCAAATTCCTTGACTGCCTGTAAACGTTTGGAGGCAATTTCGGATAACTGTCTTCTTGGTGGTATCAGCAGATACGCATAAGCTACGCGATCACTTCTTCCGACTCGTCCTTTGATCTGATAGATCTGAGCAAGTCCAAAGTCCTGTGCATTTTCAATCAGGATTGTATTGGCATTCGGTACATCAATGCCGTTTTCCACGATCGTTGTACATACAAGTACATCGATTTCATGCTCCGTAAACCGGAACATCGTATCTTCAATCTCATCTCTTCCCATCTGACCATGTACAACGCCGACTCTTGCTTTTGGAATCATGGATTGGATCTTTCTTGCTGTGTTATAGATCTGTTCAATATTGTTATGCAGATAGAATACCTGTCCATTTCTGGAAAGTTCTTTTTCAATGGCACTGCGGACAAGATTTTCACTCTTTTCGACTACATAAGTCGCCACAGCATAACGGTTAAGCGGTGGAGTATCCAGTTGGGACAGCTGTCTGATGCCTACAAGTGACATCTGCAGCGTACGTGGAATCGGTGTAGCTGAAAGTGTCAATACATCAATACCGTTTTTCAGCTCCTTGATTTTTTCCTTATGTTCCACACCGAATCTCTGCTCTTCATCCACAACAAGAAGCCCAAGATCCTTGAACTGTACATCCTTTGAAAGAAGGCGATGCGTTCCGATCAGAATGTCAACTTTTCCTTCTTTTACATCCTGAAGTGTCCGTTTCACCTGAGAAGCAGGAACAAATCTGTCCAGAACTCTTATGGTTACAGGATAATTCTGATACCGTTTCAGGAATGTCTGAAAGTGCTGTTCCGCAAGAATGGTAGTAGGACATAATACTGCAACCTGCTTATTGTCACTGACTGCCTTAAAGGAAGCTATGACGGATACTTCCGTCTTACCAAAGCCGACATCTCCACAAACAAGTCGATCCATCGGTTTATCTGATTCCATATCCTTACGGATATCTTCAACCGCTTTTTTCTGATCCGGTGTCAGCTCATACGGGAACTCATTGATGAATTTTCTCATCTCTTCCCCATCTTCTGAGAATGCATAACCGACATTCTGTGTTCTGACGGAATACAGAGAAAGAAGTCTTTCTGCGATCTGATCCACACTTTCCTGGATCTTTTTCTTTGTTTTCTGCCATTCATTTGTACCAAGACGGTTCAATCTTGGTACAACACCTTCACGGGATACAAACTTTCGGACAAGACGGAACTGTTCCAAAGGAACAAGAAGTTCATCATTGCCTTTATATAAAATCTTCAGAAAATCTCTTCTGATGTTCTGAATTTCTCTTGTTTCAATTCCGACATACTGGCCGACACCATAGCTGGCATGGACAATATAGTCTCCTGGCTGCAGCTCATCAAAATCATGAATGATTTCTGCACTCTGGAATTTGTTTTCATATCTGCCACGATGATGACGTATTTCAAACAGTTCTGCAGATGTATAAACATTGAAATTTTCTGAACCAATGGAAAATCCCTGTCCAAGATCTTCCATATACAGATTCAGACCTTCCACAGGTTCACCATCTTCATCCAGTAAATGATATGGTATCTTTGCTTCCACACATACAGATACGATTCTTTCGAATTCTTTTTCTGAAAGTGCGATGATATTGATTCCTTTTCCATCAGCCAGTTTCAACTTTACATCCATCGGTTCATTCGGAAGATGGATTTCTGAAATAGAAGAAATATTATCCATGAACGGATCTTCTTCCATACTTGGACAACCTCTGGCAATGGAACTGATTTCATGATGAATCGAATATCGTTCGATCATCTTTCCTTCCGATACCATTTCCTGAATATAGGCAATGCAGTCTTCTCTGTATGCTCTGATATTATCCAGAATGGTGGAACGATCAGACCAGATCACAACCGGATGGTCCATATAATCCCAGATCCCTGCACATTCCTTCAGTAAGGCCATATACGGATAAAGCCTGTTTTCAAATACACCAGCATCGATATCCGAAAGATCCGTTTCAATTTCACCAGGTATTTTCTTATCCGCTCTTGCATAAAGGTGTTCCGTTGCTTCTCTGATCAGCCCTTTCTGATCATCTGTAAACAGTACATCGGTCGCCGGTACAATCCGTACCTCATCTGTTGTGCTGACTGTTTTCTGCGAAGAAGGATCAAAGAAGCGGATCGAATCCACTTCCGTATCAAAGAATTCAATACGGATCGGGTTTTCATAGTTGATGGAATAGACATCCACAATACCACCGCGTGATGCAAAGGTCAGAGGCTGATCAATATGAGACGTCTGCCTGTAGCCACCTGCCACAAGTATTCTTTTCAGTTCATTCATATTCAGCTGCATGCCAGTATGAATATCCACACATCCTGCCAGGAAATCTTCCGGCATTGGCAGAAAACGGATCAAAGCACTCGGACAGGTAACTATTACCTGATCCGGATGATTCAGTAAGGATGCCATGGTTTCCACCTTCATCGCAGTCATTTCCGGTGAAGAGGCAATGGTTTCCACACGCAGTGATTCATCCGCGCCAAAAAGGGCACACTCTTCCTGGGACAGAAAGACTGACAGTCTTTCGTACAGAAGCTGTGCCTGGTACAGACTCTGTTTGACAACAAGTATTCCTCGTTTCTTTTCCTTATAACTCTGCGCAATGACAAGCGCTTCCTGAATGCTGGATGAAAGAGGAAGACTTCCCCTGTTCTGGTTGCATATTCTGACTGCCGGATTATCCGACATTCTTTCATACAGCCAGACAGGATAACACGAACCATGTTCCATGGGATTCCTCACTTTTTGATGTTGTAGTTGTTCATAACCAGATCCATTGGCTGATCAATCCATGCATAGGCAGCATCTGCTGCCATTTTCAAAGCATGTTTGAAATCCGCCTGCTCTGCTTTTGGAACAGGAGAAAGCACCCAGTCTGGAACAAGGGAATGATCCCCCTTATTACTGTGGCCTACCCCGACTCTGATTCTTGCAAAATCAGAAGTACCAAGGTGAGAAATGATGGATTTCATTCCCTTCTGGCCTCCAGCACTTCCCTTTTTACGGATCCGTAATGCACCTGTAGGAAGATCCATATCATCATGGATGACAAGAATATCCTCTACAGCAATCTTATGAAAGTTCACAGCCTGAATCACTGCATTACCGCTTTCATTCATATATGTCATCGGTTTCATCAGAAGAACCTGCTGCCCATTGACATTACCTTTACCAATCAGCGCATTCCACTTTTTTGTGGTAATGGATACATTCATTTTATCACTCAGATAATCCATTGCCATGAATCCGCTGTTATGTCTTGTCTTTTCATATTCCTTACCGGGATTTCCCAGTCCTACAATCAGTTTCATTTCTTTTATCCTCAATATCCAAAGTAGTATACCATCTCAGGAAACAAAAAGCAGATCCTATTCTGCTTTCTTTGCTTTTTCAGCACTTGAAGATGTGATTGTGAAAGTCTCTTTATCACTGTCTTCCGTTTTTTCTTCCTTTTTCGGCAAAGTCAGTTTCAATGTCTTCAGCCATCTTTTTCCTACTCCATATTCCATGAAGTTTTCAACATATGGAACACATTCTTCAAACTGATCCATCTTTCCATCTTCCTTATATAATACCGCAAGATGAGAAACTGCAATGGACTTATAAAGACCGATCAAAGATTTCGAATATCTGTACTGACCATAATCACCATCGAGAACTGCTTTAAAAAATGCCATACCACGATCACCTTCATGATCATAAAAATCTGTTACAGCATGATGCAGCTGACAGACAAACTGATTCTGTAGTCTGTCTTCATACTTCTTCATTTTTTCATCGATTTTCTTTCTTAGATCTCTTCTTCTGTTTCCTTCCAGAATATTGCCGATCGCAAGATAGAGGTAGAAGAATGTATCTTCATTCTGTTCAATATCAGTTCTGCCTCTTTTCACTTTGATCACAGCATCCACATCAATCTGATCCAGTACTTCGTCAAAATTTCTGTACTGGTTATGATATGCCATTCCCCACAGTTTCAATACCTGCGCCTTTACTGAAAACTCCTGATCTTTTCCATTGATCATTGCTTCTGTCTTTTCATGAAACAGCTGTACATCTTCTACACTGTTGACAATATCAATGACAGCCTTTGCTTTTTTATTTCTTCCATTCAGCATGATGACTCTGTACATCATAAAAACAGCCACAGCGAATAGAACCACATTCATTATCCACTCCATAGAGTACCTCCAACACGCCCATTATACAGGAATTAGAAGAAATTTGACTGATCTGTTATAATAGGTTTGATACACATCCGTCATATTGACGTCAATTCTGAGCAGGAGACGAAAAAGATTATGAACGAAGATATCAAAAATGAAAAAGAAAATGAAGAGCATTCCGAGCTGACAACTGATCTGCAGGAAATGACATCAACCGATATACCTGTTGAAAAAGAAATGAATTCAGCAGAAGAAAATACGGAACAGCCAGCAAAGAAGAAAAGAAAACCTCTTTCCATCAATGTGCTGATTTCCTGTCTGCTTGTATGTTCCATTGCCTTGCTTGGCCTGTCCGTATTTGCCTTTATCAATCGTGGTGAAATTGCCAAGAAAATCCGTGATGATGCTACAACGCCGACATCATTTACGGAAACCACAACAACAGAAAATACCCTTCCATCGGAACTGACAACGCCTTCCTCCAAGACTGTGCTTGTTGACTCTGTTCATACACTGCCAGTTGATTATGTACCATCCACATTAACAGAAATCTACATGCGATCTACTTCCGATGTTGTCATCGTAGATGAAGAAACAGGTAACAAGGCAAAGGAAATGCTGCAGGCAGCATCTGATGCAGGAATCAACATCTATGTTGTTACAGCATACCGTTCCTATGAAGATCAGCAGAAATACTATACTTCTCGAATGGAACTGCTTGGTAATTCTGAAGAAGCAAAAAAACAGATTCAGGCTGCTGGATGTTCTGAACATCAGACAGGTCTGGCACTGGACTTCACGGATGATCCTGCCAATGCACAGTCTACTGTGGAATTTGCCAATACGGATGCCGGTAAGTGGCTGTATGAACATGCACATGAATATGGATTCATCCTCCGTTATCCTGAAGGTAAGGAAAAAATCACCGGTTATACATTTGAACCATGGCACTACAGATATGTCGGAACAGATGTATCCAATGCGATCTATGAAATGGGTCCAGATACAACATTTGAGGAATACTACGGTATCAATCACGATGGCCAGTCATGATCTGAAACTTGCAGCCGGAGCAAGGGCTGTCATCAACCAGTGGATCCGTGTAAAAAAAGGCATGACCATCTGCATTGTCACTTCTGATGTTCATAAAGAAGAATGTGAATATCTGAAGAAAGAAGCAGAGCTTGCTGGAGGCATACCGACAATCCTGTTGGTGGAACAGGAAGGAATTCACGTAGGTGAATACTTTGATGCCAATCCTGATATCTTTCTGCCATATGATGTCATCATCGGAGCATCAGATTATTCCATTATCACAACAAAAGCTGCTGAACAGGCATTGAGTGAAGGAAAGAAAGTACTTTCTCTTCCTCTTTCCACTTCCACGAATAGAAGCATGCTCAGTTATGATTTCATGTTCATGGATCCTGTTGAAGCAAGAATCACTGCAGAAACAGCCATCGGCATGATTGGTAAAGCTGAATCCGTACATATCACAACAAGAAGCGGTACAAGTCTGACCATTTCCATCAAGGATCGACCTGTATCCTACTTCAATGGAAACTTCTGGCCAAGGCATCCATTCTCCAGTGCATCTTTTGAAATCTACTGTCCGATTGTTGAAGACAGCATGGAAGGAACGCTGATCTGTGATGGAAGCTTCGGTTACATCGGAAAGGTAAAAGAACCTGTACGCATTGAATGGAAAAACGGCAGAATCGTATCCATCGATGACAATGAAGAAGGAAAAAGACTCAAAGCTTACTTTGAATCCTATGATGACCCGGAAATGTATGTTGCCGGGGAACTTGGCATCGGACTCAATGAACTGAGCCGTTGTGTTGGAGAATGCTATATCGAAGATGAAAGTACATATGGTACATTCCATATCGGTGTCGGCAGAAATATCGGCCTTGGAGGAATTCATAAGGCAAGTGGTCACTTTGATCTTGTCACATGGCATCCTACCATATGGTTTGATCAGAAACTGATTATGAAAGACGGCAGCTTTGTCATGCCGGACTGACAGGTGGTTGTGCACCTGTTTTTTTTTTCACTCTGATCATCATTCAGTGATACACTTGTTGTATAAGTATTGAAGGAGTTTAAATCATATGATCGAATGGCTGAAAGACGCAATATTCTATGAAATCTATCCGCAGACATTCAAAGATTCCAATGCGGATGGAATCGGTGACATCAATGGAATCATCGAAAAACTGAGTTATATCCAGGATCTTGGATGTAATGCGATCTGGCTGAATCCATGTTTTGATTCACCATTTGTGGATGCCGGATATGATGTTCGTGACTATTACAAAGTTGCACCAAGATATGGTACAAATGAAGATCTGAAACATCTGTTTGAACAGGCACACGAAAGAGGTATGCATGTCATTCTTGACCTTGTTCCTGGTCATACTTCCAGTGAATGCAGATGGTTTAAAGAATCTTGTAAAGCAGAAAGAAATGACTATACAGACCGATATGTCTGGTCGGATTCCATCTGGAATGCACCTACAGGCATCGGTAGAATTACCGGATGGCTCAGAGGTGGATATGAGAGGAATGGATCTGCTGCAGTCAATTTCTTTACTGCGCAACCTGCACTCAACTATGGCTTCTACGAAAAGGATGAAGGACAGTCATGGCAGCAGGATATCCATGATGAAGGACCTGTTTCCACAAGAAAAGAACTTCTGAACATCATGAAATTCTGGCTTTCTCTTGGATGCGATGGTTTCAGAGTAGATATGGCAGGCTCACTTGTCAAAAATGATCCGGATAATATCGGTATCATATCTCTCTGGCAGGAAATCTTCTCTGCATTAAGACCTGAGTTTCCAGAAGCTGCATTTGTATCCGAATGGGGTGAACCGGATGTTTCTCTTCAGGCAGGATTTGATATGGATTTCCTTCTCCATTTTGGACCAAGTCACTACCTGGATCTGTTCCGTACAGAAACACCTTATTTTGGTGGGAAAGGCAATCTGAAAGAATTCTTCTCCCTGTACATGAAGAATATGAAAAAAACAGAAGGCAAAGGTATGATCTGTATTCCTAGCGGTAACCATGATATGGACCGTATGTCTGAAACACTCACTCCTGATCAGATGAAAATGGCATTTGCATTCCTGATGACAATGCCTGGTGTACCTTTCATCTATTATGGAGATGAAATCGGCATGCGTAAGATTCATGATCTGCCAAGCAAGGAAGGTGGCTATAACAGAACAGGATCAAGGTCACCAATGCAGTGGGATGACAGTGTCAACTGCGGTTTCTCTTCTGCTTCTTCTGATCTGCTGTATCTTCCAATCGATACAGAGATGGCTGACACCATCAATGTCAAAGAAGAAAGTGCAGATTCCAGCAGCCTTTATCATGAAGTAAAAAAGCTGATCCGGATGCGTATCGTCCATCCTGCTCTTGCCAATACATCTGAATTCGAACTGCTGTATGCCAGTGGAAATCCTGTGATCTATCGCAGATTCTGTGATTATGAAAGTCTGATCATTGCATTCAATCCATCCGATCAGCCTTGTTCCTTCTCTTTGCCACAGGGTGAAGTCATCTATTCCTTCAATGATCTTCCATTTGATTCGAATACCCTTCCACCACACAGCGCCTATATTATCTCCATGTAAGGATCAACAGAGGGTTTCCCTCTGTTTTTCAGTTTTCGTCCTTTGATTCATTCCCCTTTCTGTATCATGCTTATACACGTCAATTACCCCGACTCTAAAGAGTCGGAGCTTGTAACTCACTCATATGGTCCTGACGTCATTACAAGGTAATGCTCCCATATTAGACGATTCACGTCTCCCTCGGTACACTATGCCTATATTGATGCAGGTGGAAAGGCACCAAATGTTGTTCAGAGTGAAGCAATTCTGAAATATTTTGTCAGAAGTGCTACAAACCCAAAATGCATGGATCTTTATCACAGAGTCATTGACTGTGCCAAAGGTGCTGCTTTAATGACTGGTACAACAGTAGATATCATTTTTGATGAAGATCTGAGCAATCTTGTACCAAACTTCACATTGGAAGATGTACTGGCAGATTCCTTCAGAAAACTGTACCATTCATGTTTTACGCAGAAACAGCTCGACTATGCTCAGGCATTCAAAGATACCTTTGATACAAAACAGTCCATCAGCTGCATCCCTTCCCCTGTCAAAGACAGACAGAGCGTCATTGACAGTATCAGAAAACATCCGATCAATGATTTCTTCGTGGAAACATTCCATAGCGATGTATGTGAAATGGGATCTACTGACGTAGGTGATGTATCATAGGTCGTTCCGACTGCCCAGATCAATGCACAGCTATGGTGCAGTTGCTCACAGCTGGCAATGGGTCGCCCAAGAAAAAAGTGAAACAGCCATGCAGGCTGCCCTTCTTGCGGGTTATATTCTGTGTGATGCAGCTAAGACAATTTATCACAACCATCAGATCATAGAAACAGCAAAGGAAGAACTGAAACAGAGACTGCAGGGACATACTTATCAGTGTCTGATCCCTTCTGATATCATGCTACACATTTCAAAAGCGAAATAAAAAAAGATCTGTTGACGATAAGTCTTCAGATCTTTTCATACTCAGAATGCCCAGAAATACATTAACAGGATGTGTACGATCATCATGATCACAGCAATCGGAGCCTGTGCCTTGATGATGGAATACTTACCCTTTGTTTCCAGTAATGCAGCTGGCATGATATTGAAGTTGGCTGCCATTGGTGTCAGCAGAGTTCCACAATAACCGGCAGTCAGACCAAGAGCACCTACAATTGCAGGATTTGCTCCCTGGTTGATCAGGAATGGAATACCTACACCGACTGTAATAACAGAGAATGCTGCGAAACCATTACCCATGATCATTGTGAATAATGCCATACCGATGCAGTAAACTGCACATGCGATGAAGTGAGCACCTTCCGGTACAAGTCCAGCAACGAAACCGGAAATGACTGTACCAACACCAGCTGCTGTAAACAGCGCACCAAGTGCGGATAACAGCTGTGGAAGGAATGCAACTGCACCCATGTTATCCAGAAGTCTGTTACCTTCTGTAATAACAGACTTGGCTGGAGCCTTTGTGATCGCAAGAACTGCAATGACACCAAATACTGCAGAAACGCCGATCGCATTGTTACCGGAAACAATACCAAGAGAAGCAAACAGTACGGATACAAGAGCCAGAATCAGAGCTGGAATGAATACCTTGTAACCGACCTGATCCGCATTCGCTCTTGTTTCTTCACGTGTTGGAGCAACATTTTTTGTTTCAACAACACCACCGATGGCAGTGATGACTGCACATGCAACAAGAAGGAAACCGATTAATGCTGGCGGTACATATGGTCCGGCAATGAAGCTGAATCCCATGATGCACCAGAAGATACCTGTTGTTGTGTGTTTTGCTGTGGATGTGTCCTTGAATGCCTTAACGCCATTGGCAATAAATACAAGACCGATAATGCAGTAGAAGATTTCCTGCAGAATTGGATTGTATACTGCACTGACTTCAGCAGGAACAAGTGTAAGAGCCTGTACCATTATTTAGTACCTCCTTTTCCATACTTCTTTGCAAGTGTGATGTCATACCACATGTAATATGCAAAGCAGACTACCATTGTAATGACAGCGATTGGCCAGGAATTAGCCGCAATGGATAATGCATCTACTGCAAATCCCTGTTCTGTCAATGTGGAAACGATCAGAAGAGTACCGGATGCACCCATGAAGCAGTTCTGACCGAAGAAGTTACCGAAGTTTTCTGTACCTGCACAGATACCCTTCAGGAAATCTTCTTCCTTGTCATCTTCAATGACAGCATCTCCATATCTGTTGGCAATAGCACCTTCAGACATAGGAAGAATAATCGGACGGATGAACTGAACATGGCCACCGAGTCTTAATGAGAAAGCTGCAGAGAGAATACGGATGATTGTCCATACACCAAGCAGTCTTCCGACTGTCAGAGCCTTGAGGTTCTGGATGAAATCCTTTGCCTTATCACGCAGACCATAACGTTCACAGATACCGATGACACCGACTGTTAAAGCAAACAGCGTAGCGGTACGGTTGGAAATAAAGGAATTACCGAATGTTTCGAAAATTCCCATGAATGTCATCGAACCTTCCATAACCGCAACAAGACCTGTAGCGATACCGGCGGCGACGACTGTTGCGATCGTATCCCATCTTAATGTGAAACCGACAACAACAATTAATACACCAATTAACTTGAGAAGTTCCATGGTTTACCCCTTTCTTTGCGCATTTTTAGCGACTAACCTGTCCATCATAACAGAAATCACACATAATTTCCCATATTTTTGAAAATATGTGATATAGTACAGATTATTTTGAAAACTGTTTACACTTCTTTTTCATTTCCATCAAATGGAAACTTCATTCCTGATCTGAAAAAAACACATATTTCATATACTTTTCTATAAAATGGAATCATCAGAAACAAAGGAGAAAAACAAGATGAAACTGATCATTGAAAAAGATGAACACGCAATGAGCGAAAGCTGCATGCAGATTGTTCTTGGTGAAATGATGCAGGACAAGCGCGTCAACATTTCACTGACTTCCGGCAGATCCCCACGTACAATGTACAAGATGATGATCCCTTATGTTAAGGATCAGAAGAAATTCGACAAGATCGAATACTATATCTTCGATGATGGACCAAGACTTGGAGAAACACATGGTCCGGTATGGGATGAAATGCATGAACTGTTCTATACACCTGCAAACATTCCTGATTCACGTGTACACTGCATTACAAGAGAAAACTGGATGACATATGATGAAGAAATCCGTAATGCCGGAGGACTTGATCTGATGGTCATCGGACTTGGATTTGATGGTCATTTCTGCTCCAACAGTCCACATGTTACACCTATGGACAGTTATTCCTATGAAATGGAAAGAAAGAAGATCATCGAAAAGAATCCAGTCTATAGAGAAAGACCTGAAATTCCGATGATCTATACAATGGGTCCAAAGTCCCTGATGAGAGTAAAGAGACTTGTCATGATCGTTAACGGTAAGGAAAAAGCTGAAATCCTCAAGGCAGTTCTGGATTCACCTGTCAGCGATACTCTTCCTTCCACAGTCCTCAAACTGCATCCAAACTTCACAATCATCGCTGATGAAGATGCAGCTTCCCTTCTCAATCCTGCAGACTACGAAAACTGCTGAGAAACCTTCAGAACAGCTGTTACATACAGTTGTTCTTTTCTGTTTATTTTTTTACACTGTCTTTTTATGTAATCTGTTCTACAATAGTAAAAGAAAAGAAGGAGATTATAATCATGAAAATTTTAGTAACAGGATTTGATCCATTTGGTGGTGAACCTGTCAATCCGGCAATCGAATCTGTCAAGCTTTTACCGGATACAATCGCAGGAGCTCAGATCATCAAGCTTGAAATTCCGACTGTTGTACATAAATCTCTTGCAAAGATTGATGCAAAGATTGCAGAATGTAATCCAGATGTCATTCTTTCCATCGGTCAGGCAGGTGGAAGACCTGATATTACAGTAGAAAGAATCGGTATCAACTGTGATGACTGCAGAATTCCGGATAACGAAGGCAACCAGCCTGTCGATGAACCTGTATTTGCGGATGGTCCAGCCGCATATTTCTCTACTCTTCCAATCAAAGCAATGGTAGAAAACATCCATAAGGCAGGTATTCCGGCATCCATTTCCAATACAGCCGGAACATTCATCTGTAACCATGTTCTGTATGGTGTCAGATATCTTTGTGAACACAAATATCCTGGAAAGAAGAGCGGATTCATTCATATCCCATTCATGACTTCCCAGTGTGTTGACAAAAGAAACATGCCATGCATGGCATTAAATGAAATCGTAGCAGGACTGACAGCTGCCATCGAAGCAATTGTCACAACAGACGAAGACATCAAAGTTACTGGTGGTGCAACTCATTAACTCAATAAAACGGTATGAGATTTTCCTCACACCGTTTTGTTTTTTACTTCAGCTATTTTCTGTGGATCTGTTTTGCCTTGGAAGCAGATTTTCTTTCCTGCTTTTTTTTCTGCTGCTGTTTCTGATACAGTGCTTCTTCTGCAGCAGCTGCTTCCAGCCCTCCACCTTTTACAAGACGTACAGCTGAGAAAAGACCAGCCATCGCAATGATGACAAGGATCACCGCAAATACGATACCTGTAACTGATCTGACTGAAATGCTGTAATACAGCAGAGCCAGTGCTGTCAATACATCAATGAATGCGGAGGTGGTCATCATCTTCTGATCGTTCATATGAATGAATACCAGAATCATAGACACACCAAGAATCATGCCAGCAATCCCATTATTATTGAAAAAAAGAACTGTTCCACATCCTGCAACACCAAATAACAGTGAAAAGATGGAATGATGCTCAATCTGTTTTTCAAAAAGACCAGACAATATCATAAACAGATAATAGACAACACCTGCCAGACATCCAATGTAGAAAAACATCAGGCCAAACAGAAGTTCCGACAGAAGTCTTGCATAAAATGCCCTTTTTCCATCATTAAAAAAAGGTGCACTCATATATAAAAGGATCGCAAGGATTCCAATTACGTTACTCATGAAAGAAACAGAAAGTTCCATATTACTCCTCCTATGACAACTGAGTTTAACACTGTTTTTTCATAAATCGAATGTTTTCTTCATTTTATCCGTATTTTTAACTTTTATTTCATATCTGCTCATATTGACTTATTTGACGTAAGAATATATTATTGTTACGCGTTTGTTTTCTAAACATTAGAAAAAATATGGAGGTGGTACGAAATGAAGAGAACATACCAGCCAAGCAAGAAAAAGAACAAAGCTACTCATGGCTTCAGAGCCCGCATGGCTACTGTTGGCGGACGTAAGGTCCTGGCAAGAAGACGTGCCAAGGGCAGAAAGGTCTTATCTGCTTAAGAAACCACCAGTCGGTGGTTTTTTTTCTCAGATTATCTGGAGATTATGTCAATAACCCGCGATTGAAATCGCAGGCTTGAAAAAGCCTTTGTTGACTAGCCTTAGTATTCTTGTATTACCGTATACGCTAAGAATACTACGTTATCTTTGTCATCACACCACCGGACGTAACACCAAATCCTGTGCTCTGTGGTTTGTCATTAAACAGTTCTGAGAGGTAGGAACAGTGTGACATACATAACAAGCAAAGATAACATTGGCGATGGTGTCTAAACAGGTTAACGGTACCCTGTTTAACTACGGCTGTCAGATGCCGGACAGAGTATTTTGTTCTCTGTCATGATCTGACATTCAGAAAGGACGGCATATGTACGTATACGTTATCAATAAGCACGGTAAGCCACTTATGCCGTGCAAACCAAGAAAGGCCAGAGTGCTTCTACAGAGTGGAAAGGCTACTGTAGTAAAAAAGATGCCTTTCACAATCCAGCTTCTTTATGGAAGCTCTGGATACAGACAGCCTGTTTCTCTTGGAATGGATGCAGGAAGCAAACATATCGGGATTGCTGCAACCACAGAGAAGAAGGTTCTTTACGCAGAAGAACTTCAGCCAAGAAACGATGTCGTAAGCCTTCTGTCCAGCAGAAGACAGAACAGAAGGACAAGAAGAAATCGAAAAACAAGATACAGAAAAGCAAGGTTTGACAACAGAGTACATTCCAAGCCAAAAGGATGGGTAGCACCATCTGTACAGGTTAAGATTCAGGAACATATTTCCGCAGTATTGAGAATACAGAGGATTCTTCCGGTTTCAGAAATACATGTGGAAACAGCAGAGTTCGACACACAACGCCTGAAAGCAATGATGGATGGCAAACCATTACCAGTCGGTACAGATTACCAGAAAGGCGAGATGTATGACGAATACAACGTCAGACAGTATGTACTTCACAGAGACAACTATACATGTCAGTGCTGTAAAAAGCACAAAGAAGGAACAAAGCTTCACGTACATCACATCGAATCCCGCAGAACAGGTGGCAACGCACCTGGAAATCTGATTACTCTTTGCCCTGAATGCCACGAGTCAATTCATGCGGGTACAAAGAAATTGCCAAAGGACAAATCAAAACGCAGACCATCTATAAGGGACGCAGCATTCATGGGGATCATGCGGAAGACGTTCGTGTCTCAGCTACGGGCATTGACAGATGTACCAGTCACAGAAACCTATGGTTACATCACAAAGTTTCACAGAGAACGGATGAACATCCCAAAGTCTCATATCAACGACGCAGTCATGATCAGTAAAAACTTCAACGCAGAGCCGGATGATGTTTACTACTGTTCAAAGGCAATAAGACATCACAACAGACAGATCCACAAGAGCAAAATCCTGAAAGACGGTATACGGAAGCGTAATCAGGCACCACATACAGTCAAAGGATTCAGACTGTTCGATACCGTCGGATACAATAACGATACCTATTTCGTATTTGGAAGAAGAATAAGTGGATGTATGGATATACGAAACTTAGATGGTACGAAAGTCAACAAAGGCTCTGTATCCTCAAAAAAGCTGAAACACATCCAGTGTAATACTGGAATACTGATAGAAAGGAGAATGGGCGATTCCTCCCGCAGATAAATCTGCAGGTTTCCTCGCCTAAATTTTTCAATGAAAAAGAAAAACCGTGTCAGAAAAAGTGAAGAATTTCAGAAGATCATACATAAAGGAAAGAAACATGTATGTCATCAGTATGTTCTTTACATGATGCCTAAAACGGAACAGGAAAGCAGAATCGGCATTTCTCTTTCCAAAAAAATAGGAAATGCTGTAGAAAGAAACTTAATCAAACGTCAGGTACGTATGATGTGTCAGGATTTATTTGACTTTGAGACCTGCAAATATGACTTTGTCATCATCATCCGCTTCGGTTATCGCAATAACAGCTATGATACCAACAAAAATAGCTTGGAAAAACTATGCAGAAAAGCTACAATATTGTAGATATTCTAAAGGAGAAAAAATGAAACTGAGTCCTCGTACAAAACGTATCCTCACGGTTCTGTCCGTATTGATACTTGCTGTAGTGCTGACAGGATGTACTTCACCGATGGATGAAAACGGTAAGGTCATTCTGATTACAGAAAACACAACATTCTCACAGGTCATGAGTGAAGAATCCTGGTTCTCTGCCATCTTTGTATGGCCATTATCCTGGTGTCTGAACAAACTGACCCCTATGATCGGTGTCGGTGGAGCAATTGCCGTCATCACGATCGTCGTCAACACAGTTCTTGCTGCAGCGACAATGAAGTCCACTGTCGGTGCACAGAGAATGCAGATGATCCAGCCGGAACTGGAAAAGATCCAGCGTAAATATGAAGGCAGAGATGATGATGCTTCCAAGATGAGACAGGCAAACGAAATGAATGCCCTCTACAAGAAGTACAACATCAATCCATTTGGAACTATTGCAGTTACATTCCTGCAGTTCCCGATCATCATGGCTATGTACATGTCCGTACAGAGAGCCGAAGCTGTCGCAACAGGTACATTCCTTGGTATTGACCTTCAGGTCAAAGCATGGGATGGTATCAAGGGTTTCCTGAATGGTAATACATCCACTGCTGCCGTATTCCTTGGTCTGTTTATTTTCATGGGCATCTGTCAGTTCCTTTCCATGAAGATTCCGATGATTCTTCAGAAGAGAAAAGCTGAAAAGGAAGCAGCAAAGCATCACAGAAAGCCGGAAATTTCCAAGAATTCTCAGAACAATATCATGCAGATCTACATGATGGTCATGATTCTGTTCTTCGGTATGACATTACCTTCCGCAATGTCTCTCTACTGGGCAATCAACTCTCTTGTCAATATCGTCAAGACTCTGGTTGTTCAGACTGTTATCGATAAATCCGATCTGAAAGAAGGAAAAGCAAGATGAAAAACTATCAGGCTAAAACATTAGAGGAAATCCTCGAACAGGCAGCTGAAGATTACGGATGTGATACATCCTCACTCCTGTACAATGTTCTTGAAGAAAAAGATGGCATTCTTGGAATCGGAAAATCCATTACAGCTGAAGTATTCACAATGGACGATGTCAAGGAATTCCTGTTTGACTACATGGGTGATTTCTTCACAGGCATTGATCTTGATCTGGAATGTGCAATTGAAGAAAAGGACAATGCGTTCATCGTCAATCTGAATGCTGACAACAATGCAGTTCTGATCGGTAAGATGGGTAAGACACTGTCAGCCTTCAATACAGTCATCAAGGCTGCTGTCAATGCAAAGTTCAAGAAGAGAATCGACATTCTGATCGATGTCAATCACTATAAGAGTGATCGTTACTACAAACTCCGTGGTATGGCAAAAAGAATCGGTAAACAGGTACAGAGAGATCATGTCAAGGTAGCTCTTGATCCAATGCCGAATGATGAAAGAAAAGTCATCCACAAAGCTCTCAACGAATGGCATAACATCAAGACAGAATCTGAAGGAGAAGGCTCCAACAGACATGTCTGCATCAGTTACGTTGAAGATCAGGCAGAATAACTCATATCAGACAGTGCTCAGACGCACTGTCTTTTCTTTTCCAGATCAAACGAAAAAAACATCCATATATGTTGATAAATAGTTCTTTTTTCATTGAATCTTTGAATGAAAAATTTTTCTTTTCCACATGTAACTCACAAAACATTTAAACTGGTTTTCCACAATTGTGGAAAAGTGTTGAAAATTCAAATAATACTTTATTTATGCTGTTTTTCTGTTGTTGAGAATCGTGTATTTCATTTTTACATTTTCAGGTTTTCCCCAATTTTTATAATTTTCCACAGTGTGGATTTATTATCCACTATTTATCCACTTTTTAAATTTTGTGGAAATATGTGGAAAACTCAAAATAATGTTTAATATATCCTTTTTTTTAGAAATATTCATTGTGGATAAAAAATATATCCACAATTTTTATATGGATTTTGATCCAAAGTGACATTACAATGATTGTGGAAAAAATGATTTACGAGGGTATAACATGCCAATAAAAAAAGATCAGTATCTGAATGACATATGGGACCAGGTCACTCAGTACTTACTTACAAATAAAACGATTGAACCTGAGATGATCAGCAGTTTCTTTCAGACTTCATATATCTATGAACTGACAGAAGAACATGCCATTATTTCAGTTGAAAATGTGATCCATCTACAGGTTCTTCGATCACTGGTCGATAAAATTGCAGATGCATTTATACATGTTCTGGATCTTTCTGCGCCGATTGAAATACGGATGATGCAGAAATCAGATATTAAGGCCTTATCTGAGCAGAATGGAATTAAATATGATGAGAATGAATTCCATTCCATGAATATTCAGAAGGACAGAACATTTGAAAACTTTGTCGTAGGGGACTGTAATAGGGAATCCCAGGCTGCTGCACTTGCATGTGCACTCAATCCTGGAAAATTCTTCAATCCATTATTCATCTATGGTAATTCAGGCCTTGGAAAAACACATCTGATGATGGCAATTGCCAATTATGTGCTGAAAACAGATCCGACAAAAAAAGTGTATTATACAGAGTCTTTGAAGTTTGTCGAAACGGTTGTCAATGCGATCAGAGATAATCGTATTGAAGCATTCAAACGATTCATGTTCTCCATTGATCTTCTTCTGGTTGATGATATTCAGTTCCTTGCTGGTAAGGAAAAATCACATGAGGTATTCTTTACAATCTATAACGAACTGGTAAATAACGGAAAACAGGTATGCATTGCATCTGACCGACAGCCACGTGAAATCAAAGGTCTTGAAGATCGACTCATATCCCGTTTCTCCAGTGGTCTTTCTGTAGGAATTGATTCACCTGAATTTGAAACATCTCTTGCGATTCTGCAGATGAAAATCAAGCAGAACGGATATGGAATCGATGACTGTGATGAAGAAGGTCTGGCTTATATTGCTTCTAACTTCTCTGGAAATGTCAGAGATCTGGAAGGGGCATGGAACAGAGTGCTGTTTTACGCCATTCAGTTTCAGCCTGATGGCAGATCCATCCGTTTTGAAACAGTGATGAATGCTTTGAAAAGCCAGGCTGTCGTATCAGATAAGACCGGGCTTTCCCCAAAGAAGATCATCAAGACAGTTGCAGATTATTATGGCCTGACACGTCAGCAGGTTACTTCAAAAACAAGAACGAAGAATATTTCCAGTGCAAGGCATATATCCATATATCTGTGCCGTAAACTGCTGAATATTTCCTATATCAAGATCGGTGAGGAATTTGGAGGCAGAGATCACTCAACAATCATGTCTGCCTGTACAAAAGTAGAAAAGCAGATCAAGAAGGATCCGCTGTTTGAGAAGGTCATCAAAGACCTCGAACAGCAGCTGAATGTCTGATATCCACAAACTGTCCATATTTCTTCCACATGCATTTTCATAAAGAAAACCGCATGAATATCGCATATTTGACAGTTTTCCACATTTTCCACAGCCTTAATAACAATAAAGCTTATTATATTAAAATAAATAAATAACAAAAAAAGGAGCCACCAAAGATGAATTTTTCCATCAGTACAAGCGTATTTGCCAATGCTGCAGGCATGACGGATCGTGCAATCAATGCAGGCAGCCCTCAGCCATCTTTAAGAGGATTGAAAATCCAGGCTGTCGATAACAGCCTGATTCTGACCGGAAGCAATGCAGACATTTCCATTATGAAAACACTGCGTGCAAATGAAGAAAACAGCCTTTCCATTGTAGAAGAAGGCACGATTCTGATTGAATCCAAATATCTTCTCGACATTGTCAGAAAAATGGATTCACCAATCATGACAGTTGAAGTCATTGATGGTGCATTAACAAGATTTTCAGGTGACCGTGCAGTATTCAAAATCAATGGCTTGAATGCCATGGATTATCCTACAATCGATTTTTCAAAACCTGGAGATACGGTTACCATGAAGTGTTCCATGTTAAAAGACATCATCGAACAGACAACTTTTGCTACGGCATTGAAGGAAACAAGACCAGTTCTGACTGGTGTCAATTTCAGACTCGAAGATCATGTTCTAAAATGTACAGGAACTGATTCATATAGACTTGCTAAGAAAGTATTCCCATTCAATGTGGATGGATCATTCAATGTTACGATCCCTTCCCGTACGCTCAATGATGTCAAGGCTACAATGCTTGATCAGAATGATGAAGATATTGAGATATCCTTATCAGACAAGAAGGCACAGTTCAATATCGAAGATATGGTATTACAGACAAGACTTCTGGATGGTACATTCCCGGATGTAGACCGTCTGATCCCATCTTCTTTTGATTACGTTCTTTCCATCAATCGTAATGAACTGATCCGTTCCATTGACAGAACAACATTCATCCGCAGTGACAACATGTCCATCAACCGTCTGCAGTGCTGCGAAAATGAAGTCATTCTGACAAGTAAGTCACAGGAAATCGGTGAATCACGTGAAAATCTGGACTGCTCATTCAAAGGAAATGATCTTGATATCAGTTTCTCTGCAAATTATGTCATTGATGCCGCAAGAGCATTACGCGGTGAAAACATCACAATCAATTTTTCCGGTGATATGAGACCATTTGTTCTCAAGGATGAAGATGACGAAACTGTCATCCAGCTTGTCCTTCCATTGCGAACATATAACTGATCCGTGCATCTATTACATGACCTTGGAAACAGGGTCATTTTTGTTGTTTTACAAATCGGTGTATTGATGCTGAAAAACAGGATTTTTCAGCATTTTTATGGTATAATTATTCAGATTCAATGCAATGGAAAAAAGGAGAATTGCCATGGAAAAAATCACCACCGAATTCATTACATTACAGCAGTTTCTGAAAATGAACGATCTGATCTTATCTGGTGGTGAAGCCAAGTATTTTGTCAGAGAAAATACAATACTTGTCAATGGCGAAACCGAAGACAGAAGAGGCAGAAAACTTTATCCAGGGGATGAAGTTACAGTCAACGGAAAGAAGTATCGGATCAGTTGATGATCATTCAAAATCTGCAGCTGAAGAACTTCAGAAACTATTCGGAATGTTCCATCGACCTGTGCGAAGGATTGAACCTGCTGACAGGCAGAAATGCGCAGGGGAAGACCAATCTTCTTGAATCCATTGTCGTTCTTTCTACAACGCGAAGTCACAGAATCGCAGAAGATCAGAAAATGATTCGAAATCAAAGCGATTTTTCCATTCTTACGTGTATATATAACAGTGAAGGAAACCAACACAACCTGAAAGTCATCCTTCACAGAAAAGGAAAGACATTGATGAAGGATGGTTATCCTGTCATGAAGACAAGTGATTTCATTGGTGAAATCCATACTGTTCTTTTTACACCGGATGATCTGAGAATCTTTACAGATTCTCCAAAAGAAAGAAGAAAACTCATCAATCAGGTCATAACAGGTGTGTCAAAAAGCTATATGAATGCACTTGGAAAATACCAGACATTGTTGAAGGAAAGAAATATTCTTCTCAAAAATGAAAGAGTCGATGAATCATTACTTCTGGTTGTAGATGATCAGATGGCTGTTGCGGAAGCTGCTGTCTATCAGATCCGAAAGGAATTCATTGATTTCATCAATACATGGATCGGAAAGATATACGAAAGACTTTCTGATGAGAAAACTGATCTGAAGATCCGTTATATGAGTCAGTCTGATTCATCAGATCCTGCAGTACTGATGCAGAAAAGAAAAGCAGTCTTAAAAAGAGATCTGGAATTCCGTGTTACAACAACAGGAATTCATAAAGATGACATCATCTTTGAAAAGGGTGGTGTGAATATGATTGATACAGCGAGTCAGGGACAGAAAAGAATGGTCATTCTTTCCTTCCGTCTGGCGTTGCTTCTGTATATCAAGGAAAAAACAGGGAAAAAACCTGTACTTCTTCTGGATGATGTACTCAGTGAGCTGGATCACATTCGACAGGTAAGACTTCTGAACATGGTGGCAGAAAAATATCAGTGTATCATCACTGCAACAGAACTGCCTCCATTCATCAGAAATCTGAAATACAGACAGTTCCATATCGAAGATGGTATGGTCAAAGAAATACGGGAGGGTGAAAATGAGCGAAGATAAGAAACCGGAAGTCATTACAAATGAAGACGGAACGGAAGCAGTCATCGGAGCAACGCTGGATTCAAGAGTAACAAAGGAATATGATGACTCTGAGATTCAGGTATTGGATGGTCTGGAGGCTGTCAGAAAAAGACCTGGCATGTATATTGCTTCCACATCTTCCAAAGGTCTGCATCATCTCGTATGGGAAATCGTAGACAACGGTATTGATGAAGCAATGGCTGGTTATGCTGATACGGTTGAAGTCACAATCGACAGTGACAATGTCGTATCTGTTGAAGATAATGGTCGTGGTATGCCAACAGGTATCAATGCTAAAACAGGCAAATCCACAATCGAAACAATCTATACGGTTCTTCATGCCGGTGGAAAATTCGGTGGGGGTGCCTATAAGATTTCAGGTGGTCTGCATGGTGTAGGTGCTTCTGTTGTTAATGCATTATCTTCATGGCTGGAAGTATCCGTATTCCATGATGGTTCCATTTATTTCATCCGTTTTGAAGATGGTGGACATCCAACGGAGCCATTGAAGGTTATTGGAAGCTGTGATCCTGCAAAACATGGTTCTCTTGTACGTTTTAAAGCGGATCCATCCATCTTTACAGAAACAACAGTGTATGACCATGAAACGATCAGAGACCGTTTAAGACAGCTTGCTTTCCTGAATAAAGGAATTCATCTTGTCTTCCATGATGAACGACAGGAAGAAGAGTCCAAACGTCACTATGATTTCCTTTTTGAAGGTGGTCTGTCTGAATACGTTACATTCCTCAATAAAAACAGAACGGTCATTCATTCCGAAGTCGTTTATGCGGAAGGTTATGAAAGTGATATTCAGGTGGAAGTTGCATGTCAGTACAATGATGGCTATAATCCATCCATTTATACATTCTGTAATAACATCAATACAGTGGAAGGTGGAACACATCTGGAAGGATTCAATCTTGCATTGAGCAGAGTCATCAACAAATATGCAAGGGATACGAAACTGTTAAAGGAAAAAGACGAGAATCTGACAACAGAAGACTGTCGCGAAGGTATCACTGCAGTCATTTCCGTCAAGCATCCGGATCCGCAATACGAAGGACAGACGAAGACGAAACTTGGCAATTCAGAAGTCAGAAAGATTGTATCTGATATTTTCGGTACGCAGCTGGAAAGATTCCTTCTTGAAAATCCGGATCAGGCTAAACTGATTTTTGAAAAGGCAAGCGTGGCTTCTCAGGCTCGTAAAGCTGCTAAAAAAGCAAGAGAACTGACCAGAAGAAAGAGTGCACTTGAAATCTCATCTCTTCCTGGTAAGCTGGCGGACTGCTCTTCAAAGGATGCCGGCATCTGTGAAATCTATATTGTCGAGGGTGACTCTGCGGGTGGTTCAGCAAAACAGGGCAGAGATTCTCATTATCAGGCAATTCTTCCATTAAGAGGTAAGATTCTGAATGTCGAAAAGGCAAGACAGGCAAGAGTCTTTGAAAATAATGAGATCAGATCCATGATTACTGCATTCGGATGCGGCATTCTTGATGAAGTAGATACATCAAAACTGCGTTACAACAAAATTGTCATCATGACCGATGCCGATGTCGATGGAGCGCATATCCGTATTCTGCTTCTGACATTCTTCTACCGTTACATGCGTCCAATTATTGAGCAGGGATATGTCTATATTGCCCAACCGCCTTTATACAAGGCACAGAAGGGTAATACTGTCCGCTATGCCTATACAGAAGGACAGATGGACAGAATCCGTGCTGAGCTTGGTGAAAGAATCGCTGTACAGCGTTACAAAGGTCTTGGTGAAATGAATCCGGAACAGCTTTGGGAAACAACAATGGACCCGAAAAACAGAACACTGATCCGTGTCACTTTGGATGATGCAGAAACAGCAGATGAATATTTCAGCATCTTTATGGGAGATGAAGTAGAACCACGTAAGAACTACATCATTGAACATGCAAAGTTTGCAGAACTGGATATTTAAGGGAGGTAATGATGGCTAAAGATGATTTCATGGAATTTGATGAAACCAAATTCGATCCGGGACATATTACCGAACAGAATCTGACAAAGGAAATGCATGATGACTTCATTGACTATGCAATGTCTGTTATCGTCGCAAGAGCTCTTCCGGATGTCAGAGATGGTTTAAAACCTGTACAGAGAAGAATTCTGTACGCAATGAATGAAATGAATAATACACCTGACAAACCATACAAGAAGTGTGCGCGTATTGTCGGTGAAACAATGGGTAAATATCACCCGCATGGTGACTCATCCATCTATGGTGCTCTTGTATATATGGCACAGACATGGAATATGAGAGAAATCCTGATTGATGGACATGGTAACTTCGGTTCCATGGATGGTGATGGTGCTGCGGCAATGCGTTATACCGAAGCCCGTATGTCAAAACTGTCTGTGGAAATGATCCGTGATCTGGAAAAGGAAACGGTTGACATGTCACCAAACTATGACAATGAAGATCTGGAACCGAATGTTCTTCCTGCTCGATTCCCAAATCTTCTTGTGAATGGATCAATGGGTATTGCGGTAGGTATGGCAACAAATGTTGCTCCTCATAACCTTGGTGAAACCATTGATGGTGTTATTGCGGTGATGAATAATCCTGAAATTGAAGCAGGAGAACTGATGCAGTATATCAAGGGACCTGATTTTCCAACAGGTGGTTATATCATTGGAAGAACAGCAATCCGCAGATCCTTTGAAACAGGTAAAGGCACCATTATCATGCGTGCAAAAACAGAAATTGATACACTTCCAAACGGTAAGCCAAGAATCATCGTGACTGAGATTCCTTACATGGTGAATAAGGCTTCCATGGTAGAACGTATTGCACAGCTTGCACGTGATAAGCAGATTGAAGGAATTACTGATCTGAGAGATGAATCCAATATGTCCGGTGTCAGAGTTGTAATGGAACTGCGAAAGGATGTTCAACCGGAAGTACTGCTGAATCAGCTTTATAAACTGACGCCTTTACAGTCCAACTTCAATGTCAACAATGTTGTTCTGTTCAATAATGTACCACGTCTTTCTTCCATGAAGGAAATGATTCAGGGGTATATTGATCACCAGATTGATGTTGTTGTCAGAAGAACGAAATATGATCTGAAAAAAGCACAGGATCGTGCCCATATTCTGGAAGGATTGAGAATTGCTGTTGACAATCTGGATGCGATCATTCATACGATCCGCAATTCCAGAGATGCTGCGGAAGCAATGCCAAGACTGATGGAAGGATTTGATCTGGATGAAATTCAGGCAAAGGCAATTCTTGATATGCAGTTCAGAAGACTGACAGGTCTGGAACGTGAAAAGATCGAAATGGAATATCAGGATCTGCTGATTAAGATTGCAGATCTCAAAGATATTCTTGCCCGCCAGGATCGAATTGAGCAGATCATTAAAGATGAACTGACAGAAGTAAAGAACAGATTCTCTACACCAAGAAGAACCGAAATTATTGATGGTTCAGCGGATATGGAAGATGAAGATCTGATTCCTGTAGAAAACATCATCATTACGCTTTCTTCCAATGGATATATCAAGCGTATGACAACGGATACATATCGCGTACAGAACAGAGGCGGTAAGGGTATCAAGGGAATGGATCTTAACAAGGATGATGCGATTGATCAGTTCATCAACATGTCAACACACGACAATCTGCTGATCTTTACAGACAGTGGACGTGTATTCCGTATTAAGGGATATCATATTCCACAGTTCTCCCGTACATCCAAGGGAATTCCGATTATCAATCTGATTGCGATGAACAGGGATGAAAAGGTTAAATCTCTTGTATCCTATGCAAAAGATGACAGTGCATCTTTCCTGTTCTTTGTCACAAAGAATGGTATTGTCAAGAGAACAGAAATTGCTGAGTTTGAAAATATCAATAAAAACGGCAAGATTGCAATGAAGCTGAATGAAGATGATTCACTCGCATTTGTATGTGCAACCGATGGTGATGCGGAAATCATTGTTGCCGGTTCCAATGGAAAGGCTGTACGTTTCAATGAATCGACAGTACGTCCGATGAGCCGTATCGCTAGAGGTGTCAAGGGCTTTAATACAGATGGTGGTGAAGTCATTGGTCTTGCAACTAATGAGCAGGGTAAATATATTCTGACCATTTCTTCCAACGGTTATGGTAAGAAATCGTTACTCGAAGACTTCCGCCTGACAAACCGTGGCAGCAGAGGTGTTAAGGCAATTAACATCACTGAAAAGACAGGAGATCTTGTCGCATTAAGAGCTGTTAATGGAGATGAAGATCTGATGATCATGTCTGATGGTGGTATTATCATCCGTATTTCTTTGAATCAGGTAGGTGTATATTCACGTGCAACACAGGGTGTAAAAGTCATCAATCTGTCTGATGATCAGATTGTATCATCCGTAGCAGTTGTGGCACCGGATGGAGAAACAGAAGAAATATTGGAAGAGAATTCATCAGAAGTAACTGAACAGAGTGAAAGTTAAGATAAGAATGATGTATTGATCCTTTGGAAAATGACCGTAGTGATCATATACTATTCGAACAAATAAAATGTGGAAGAACCATATTGCTGATTGATGCAGTTATGGCTCTTCCGCTTTTTAGTATGTGCTCAATAGAGATGTGATAATGAAAAGCACCTCTGTATGGGAGAAAAATATGCATAGGGAGGTGCTTGTGTGTCATATTGTGTTTACCTTTTTCTCATATCATTCAGAATCAGTTCCGTGATATAGGATTTAATACTGTTTTTAGATTCAAGCCAATGAATGATTTCGCGTTCCGTCTTCTGATTGAATCGAATCGAAAATGATCTGTAGTTGTTTCTGTTATAGGCATTGTTGTAATCCATTCTGTTTCGTAATGTATCTTTGTTGTGATCTTCCATATTCGTACCTGTAAGAAAAGTGTAGCAGAACAATATGCGGTTGACAAAAGAATTATAAAATGACTACAATGTTTCTAACGCGAAGAAGGGAAGCAGTAGTCTTGATGTGCAGCAGACAGAAAACTGGTGTGTGATGTGAACCAGTGCACTAAAAGATGAATCCGTCCTGGAGTGAAACCAGTCATTTCCGGCAACGACCGTTATCCGTAATGAAGAGGTATAAATTGTTTCACGTGAAACAATTTTATGCAAGAAGGGTGGCACCGCGGCAGATCGTCCCTTTATTCGATGGTGCTTTTTATTTTGCACGATAAGGAGAATAACATGATTGATATTAAACTCATCAGAGAAAATCCGGAACTCGTAAAGGAAAACATGCGCAAGAAGTTCCAGGATGAAAAGATTCCTATGGTTGATGAAGTCATTGCACTGGACCAGGAAGTCAGAGAAGTCAAGCAGAAGGGTGATGCACTCCGTGCTGACCGTAATCGTATGTCCAAAGAAATCGGTGGACTTATGAAAAATGATCAGAAGGAAGAAGCAGAAAAAATCAAAGCCCAGGTTAAGGAAATGGGCGATGAAATGAAGTCTCTGGAAGAAAGAGAAGCAGTTCTGAACGAAGAAATCAAAACAAGAATGTATTCCATTCCAAACATCATTGATCCATCCGTTCCGATTGGTAAGGATGACAGTGAAAATGTTGAAAAACAGAGATTTGGTGAACCTGTTGTACCGGATTACGAGATTCCATATCACGCAGATATTCTGCATTCTGTAAATGGTCTGGATAAGGAATCCGCTGGCAGAACATCTGGTGAAGGTTTCTATTATCTGACTGGTGATATTGCACGTCTTCATGAAGCAATGCTTGCTTATGCAAGAGACTACATGGTTGCTCAGGGATTCACTTATGCGATTCCACCATTCATGATTCATTCTAATGTCGTAACTGGTGTCATGTCTTTCCCGGAAATGGAAGCAATGATGTATAAGATTGAAAATGAAGATCTGTATCTGATTGGAACATCTGAACATTCCATGATCGGTCGCTTCCAGGGCCAGATTATCAAAAAGGATGAACTTCCGATCAGAATGACATCATACTCTCCATGTTTCCGTAAAGAAGGTGGAAGCCATGGTTTGGAAGAAAGAGGTCTCTACAGAGTTCATCAGTTTGAAAAACAGGAAATGATTGTACTTTGTGAACCAGAAGACTCCATGAAGTATTATGAAGACATGTGGAGATATACAGTAGAAGTATTCAGAAACATGGATGTTCCTGTCAGACAGCTGGAATGCTGTTCTGGTGATCTTGCTGATCTGAAAGTCAAGTCCTGTGATATTGAAGCATGGTCCCCAAGACAGAAGAAGTACTTTGAAGTAGGTTCCTGCTCCAATTTAGGCGATGCACAGGCAAGAAGACTTGGCATCAGAGTTAAGGGAGAAAAGGGTAACTATTTCCTCCATACACTGAATAATACAGTTGTAGCTTCTCCAAGAGGTTTGATTGCTGTAGTTGAAAACAACTACAATGAAGATGGTTCAATCAATGTTCCAGAAGTATTGAGACCATACATGGCTGGTCTTGAAAAGATTACACCAAAGAAGTAATACATGAGGATGAGGGGATACTCTCATCTTTTATGTTTCACGTGAAACAATTGGTGAAAAATATAAAACTTGAAAAAAAGAGTGAGTTGTTTATAATAGTACTTGGCACAGCAGTCATGTTCTAACCTGGTCAGGTCCGGAAGGAAGCAGCCATACGATCCTCTGACCGCGTGTGCCATTTTTTATTATATGAAAACACCGGAATACTTTATGAAAGAGGCTTTGAAGGAAGCAGTCAAAGCTAAGGAAAAAGATGAAGTGCCAGTTGGCGCAGTCATTGTAAAAGATGATGTCATTATCGCAAGAGCTCATAATCTGAAAGAAAAGAAGCAGAAGGCAACAGCACATGCAGAAGTGCTTGTGATTGAAAAGGCAGAGAAAAAACTCGGCACATGGTGCCTGCAGGATTGTGACCTGTATGTGACTCTTGAACCTTGTCTGATGTGCACTGGGGCAATACAACTTTCTAGAATCCGAAAACTGTATTTTGGAACATCAGATCCTAAAGGTGGAACAGTCAGAACTCTTATAAATATCAAAACCATTCCCCATCTGAATACATATCCAAAAGAAATTATTCCGGATATACTGCATGATGAATGTGCAGAAATACTGACTTCCTTTTTCAAGGAAAAACGAAGAATCAGAAAACTGCTGAAGAAAGAACAGAACCACTGAAAACCCTGAAGGAAATCAGGGTTTTTGTTGTATAATCTACTTTAGGAGAAACTATGGCGAAACTTGCTTTATATCAGAAATACCGTTCGACTGATTTTGATGAGGTTGTCGGACAGGAATATGTTGTACGATCGATTCAGAATGCAGTTCGACAGGGAAAGACAGGACATGCATATCTGTTCTGTGGACCAAGAGGTACAGGTAAGACCACTATGGCAAGGCTGCTGGCCAAAGCAGTAAACTGTACAGATCATGAACATGCACCATGTGGAGCATGCGAAAACTGTATTGCGGCAGCCAATGGTACACATCCTGACATTGTCGAAATTAATGCGGCAAATGAAACGCACGTTGAGGATATTCGAGAACTGATTGACAGATCACAGCTTGCGCCAATGATGGGAAAACATAAGATCTACATCATCGACGAAGTACATCAGCTCTCATCGGCTGCATCCAGTGCATTACTGAAAACATTGGAAGAACCGCCGGAAAATGTTCTGTTTGTTCTTGCAACAACAGACCCACAGAAACTTCTTCCAACTATTATTTCCAGATGCCAGAGATTCGACTTTACCAGTCTGAGAAAAGATCAGATCAGAGATCATCTGATGTCAGTTGCAGAAAAAGAAAACATTTCAATGGAGTCGGAAGCTGCAGAAATGATTGCTGAACTGTCAGATGGGGGAATGAGAGATGCTCTTTCCATCATGGATCAGTGTGCAGCATATACTGCAGATCAGATTACGATGGAAGCAATTGACAGAATATATGGTCTTACTACAACAGATGAAAAAATAGATCTTCTGTGTGATATGATCACACATGATATTCCATCTGTTTTAACAAGAATCGATGGATACAGAAAACGTGGTATTGATATGTCACGTTTTACAGATGATATCATTGATGTTCTGAAAGAAACGGTCATCTATAAAACAACAAAAAGAGAAGATCTTCTAAAACTGATTCATGCAGATCAGGCACGCAGACTGTTTGAACATGCAGATCTGAAAACATGTCTGCATATGGCAGATGTATTTCTGGAAACTAAAGAAAGATTTCGTCTTTCTTCCAACAGCACGACATGTTTTGAAATTACATGTCTGAAACTGGCAGCAGAAGATGAGATACCAGTATCTCAACCTGTACAGCCAATCAGACAGGTTAACAGTGAAGTTCCTGCCTATCGTGCACCTGCTCCAATTGTTTCACGTGAAACAAAACAGGAACCGGTTGAACAGGTGAGTAAAACAGAAGAAAAACCTGTTCAGAAAGTAATAGAAGAAATCCGTTCGCTGACAGATGAAGATATTCTCTCCATTCTGGTACAATGCAGCAAACAGTCAAAGGCAGCAGATGAAACTACATTTGCACTGCTGAAAAACCACAATACAATCGATAACAGGAAGTATATCAGTGTACTGGAAAACGTACGTGTTGCGGCAAGCTGTAACGATGGAATCATTGTGATGTCAAAAGTTCAACAGATCGTCAACAGGATTAATGAATCAACAATGAATGAACAGCTGTATGAATTTATGAAGAATACAATGCAGACAGATAAGATGATCTTTGCAATTACAGAAGATCAGTATCTCAATGTAACAAAACTGTTCCGTGAAAGAATGCAGAATAAAACACTGCCTTCACCGATGAAAATCACACGATATCATCAGGTGGAAGAAGAAAAGAAAGAAGAATCACCAGCCGACAGAATCATGAATCTGTTCGGTAAAGATCAGGTGGAAATTATTGAGGATTGAAGATGGATTTTGGAAAACTGATGGAGCAGGCGAGCAGAATGCAGGAATCTCTTGGTCGCCTGGAAGATGAACTGAATGAAACCGTATATGAAGGAAGTTCCAATGGACTTTCTGTAAAAGTGAATGGAAAGATGGAATGTCTTGAAATTCATATTCCTGAAGAAATGATGGATGATCGTGAAATGCTGGAAGAAGTACTTCGTATTGCTTTCAATCAGGCAAGTGAAAAAGCAGATGAAGATCGTAACAGCAGATTACGTTCAGCTGCAGGGGGACTGGGTATTCCAGGATTGAAATAATGTATCCACAGAGTTTACAGAATCTTATTGGTGCATTCCGCAGACTCCCTGGTGTTGGTGAAAAGACAGCAGAACGTTATGCCCTGTCTGTCATTGATATGAATGAGCAGGATATCATGGCTTTTTCAAAAGCATTATCGGATATCCGTACGCATCTGAAACACTGCAGTATATGTGGTAATCTTTGTGAAGATGATAGATGTTCCATCTGTTGTGATCACAGCAGAGATGCAAAGACAATTTTTGTTGTTCAATCTGCAAAAGATATCATGGCAATGGAAAAAACAGGGGAATATAAAGGTGTGTATCATGTTCTGAATGGACTGATCTGCCCATCAAAGGGTATCATGCCGGATAATCTGAATATTGATTCACTTGTGCAAAGGGCAGCAGATGCGGATGAAATCATTCTTGGTACAAATACGACAATGGATGGTGAAACAACATCCATGTATCTGCACAGACTCTTACAGGAACAGTATCCTGGTCTCAATATTACGAGAATCGCACATGGGCTTCCAAGTGGAGGACTACTCGATTATGCCGATGAAATGACACTGGCGCATGCCCTGTCAGATCGTCGTTCAATGAAATAAAAAGGAGAAAAGAAATGAACACAGATTTACAGATTGCTCAGGCAGCTTATTTGGAAAACATCCATACGATAGCTGAAAAAGCAGGCATCGCAGAAAACTATCTCGAATTATATGGTAACGACAAGGCAAAGGTCAAAGATGAACTGATGGATGCCATCTCTGAAAGACCGGATGGCAAACTGATTCTTGTGACTGCCATCAACCCGACAAAGGCTGGTGAAGGTAAGTCTACAACAACAATCGGTCTTGCGGATGGTCTTGCAAGAGAAGGAAAGAATGTCATGGCATGTCTGAGAGAACCATCCCTTGGTCCGGTATTTGGTCTCAAGGGTGGAGCTACCGGTGGTGGTTATGCTCAGGTTGTACCAATGGAATCCATTAATCTGCACTTTACAGGTGATATGCACGCTATCACTTCTGCAAACAACCTGATTGCTGCTGTATTGGATAATTCCATTTATCAGGGTAATCCTCTGAATATTGATCCGGAAAAGGTTGTATGGAAAAGATGCATGGATATGAATGACAGAACATTACGTTCCATCACAATTGCACAGGAAAAGAAGACAAACGGTGTTGAAAGAAAAGACGGCTTTGTTATCACGGTTGCTACAGAAGTCATGGCGATTCTGTGTCTTTCTAAAGATATTCATGACTTTGAAGAACGTATCAGCAAGTGCATTGTTGCATATACATATGATGGACAGCCTGTTACTGTCAAAGATATCAAGGCAGAAGGCGCTGCTACCGTATTAATGAAGGATGCAATCAAGCCAAACCTTGTTCAGACACTGGAACATACACCTGTATTCATTCATGGTGGACCTTTTGCCAATATCGCACATGGATGTAACTCTGTCATCGCAACTAAGACTGCACTCAAGCTTGCAGATTATGTTGTAACAGAAGCAGGATTCGGTGCTGACCTTGGTGCAGAGAAGTTCCTTGATATCAAGTGCAGAGCTGCAGGACTGAAACCGGATGCAGTTGTCATTGTTGCGACAGTACGTGCATTAAAGATGCATGGTGGTGTGGAAGCTGAAGATCTTGGTGAAGAAAACGTGGATGCAATGCTAAAAGGTGCAGAAAACCTTGCTAAGCATATCGATTCCATTTCCAAGTTCGGTGTCCCATATGTTGTTACGATCAATAAGTTTGCCAAGGATACACCAGCAGAAGTTGAAGCACTTCTTTCCTGGTGTGAAGAACACAATCATCCTGTTGCTCTGGCTGATGGATGGGCAAAAGGTGGTGCAGGCATGAAGGAACTTGCTGACCTTGTAACTGAAGCATGTGAGAAAGAAAACAGTTTCCATCATCTGTATGATGTCAATTCTTCCATTGAAGAAAAGATCAATACAATCGCAACAGAAATCTATGGAGCGGATGGCGTTGAATTCTCCGATGAAGCAAAGGAAAAGATTGCTCTGTTTGAAAAGTTCGGTTGGGATCATATGCCTGTATGTATGGCTAAGACACCAAACTCTTTAACAGATGATGCAAAGATCAAGGGTCGTCCATCCGGATTTACGATTCATGTCAGAGATCTGAATGTATCAGCAGGCGCAGGATTTGTTGTTGCCTATACAGGTAATATCATGACAATGCCAGGTCTGCCTAAAGTTCCTGCAGCAGTAAATATGGGTATTGATGAACAGGGAGAAACATACGGACTGTTCTGATTGACAGAAAGAAAAGAAGATGAGTTCAATAGCATACACGGCGGATGAAAACATGCTGGAATATCACAGATTGTGCAGAAATCGCACAATCCTTTTCTGGCGTCTTTCCAATAAAAGAAAGTTTGCAGATTTCAAAAAAGGTGATCTGCTGTTCTTCTATTCCCGTCCGATGCATGGCAGAAGAAAGGGACTCGTCGGATATGCACATTACGATTCAACCAAACGCCTGACGCTGACACAAATGTGGAACCGTTATGGAGAGGCAACCGGGTATGAAAACATCAGCAGACTTTCAGATGCTATATCCAGAGCTGCCAAAGGTGAAATACCAAAACAGATGAGCTGTCTGTATCTGACAGATGTCGTATTCTTTCTGACACCTGTCTATGCAGAAGAAGCTGGAATACAGCTTCCTGCCAATCTGGAAAGCTATACCTATCTGGATCGATCAGATCCGGGAGTTACAGTCAATATTCTGAAATGTGCTGCAAAACATGGCATTGATTTATGGAGTGCTGACCCGACAAGGAAACCGGATGAAATCTTCCATGAGGATGTCATTCGACATCAGCTTGCCATGATCCATAAGAATATCGGCGTAGAATCCGGATCGGAAAGAGAAAGAAATGCGGCGCACAGACTTGCCGCAAAGCAGATTTTGAATGAAGAGTGGGAACTGATCAGAGGTTCTCTGACAGACTGCATTAAAACAGATAAGAAAAAAGTGGAAATCATGCTGCCATTGACATATCAGGCAAATGACAGAGATGCACGCATCCGTGAATTGTTCGGAAGAATGTATCTGTATCGTCTGATGGCGAGCAAAATCGGATTTGAACGTAAAATCTGTTTTTCCGTATGTTCAGACAGAAATACGGATGACATAACAGAACTGGTGGAAACAATCAATCATGAGTGATTTTGATATAACAGTAATCGGGGGAGGTCATGCCGGTATTGAAGCGGCACTGGCTGCAGCCCGTACAGGAAAAAAGACATGTCTTCTGACACTGTCAAAAGAAAATATTGGTAAGATGCCATGTAATCCGTCCATTGGAGGACCTGCCAAAGGCATTGTTGTCCGTGAAATTGATGCCTTGGGTGGTCAGATGGGAATTACAGCTGACAAAACTGCATTGCAGTTTAAGATGCTCAACAGTGCGAAAGGACCAGGTGTCAGAGCATTGCGTGTGCAGTCTGATAAGATTGCCTACAGCAGATATATGCAGAATGTATGCATGCATCAGGAAAACCTGACAGTAATGGAAGGAATGGCAGTAAAACTCAATGCGGAAAATGGTAAGGTAACAGGTGTAACCCTGTCAGATGGATCCTTTATTTCTTCAACGATTGTCATATTGACAACCGGTACCTACATGGCTGGTGTCAATATGATTTCCGATGAAGTCAAAGAAGGAGGACCGGATCTGGAAAAGACAACATCTGACCTTTCTGCTTCCTTACGTGACCTTGGTATTGAAACGTTCCGTCTGAAAACCGGAACACCGCCAAGAGTGCTGACATCTTCCATTGATTTTTCAAGAACGCAGTATGAACCTGGTACAGAAGGATTTCTCCGTTTTTCTGAAACAACACAAAGAGAAGATGTCCTTCCTTATGAAAAACAGGTTCCATGTTATCTGACTTATACAACACAGGAAACACACGAGCTGATCATGAACAACCTCAACCGTTCTTCTATGTACTCTGGTGTTGTGAAAGGTGTTGGACCAAGGTACTGCCCATCCATTGAAGATAAACTTGTACGCTTCAAGGACAAACCAAGACATCTGCTGTTTCTTGAACCGGAATCTCTGCAGATGGATACAACTTACATTCAGGGATTTTCAACCTCCTTACCAAGGGATATTCAGGAAAAAATGGTTCATTCACTGCCTGGGTTTGAACACAGTATCATCAGAAAATATGCGTATGCGATTGAATATGATGCGATCTATCCGGTACAGATGAAACCGACATTTGAGTCTAAAATCATTGAAAATCTGTTTACAGCCGGTCAGGTAAACGGCACTTCCGGTTATGAGGAAGCTGCTGGTCAGGGATTGATGGCGGGCATCAATGCTTCTTTGAAACTGGAAGGTAGAGAACCGATCGTATTTGGCAGAGATGAAGCCTATATCGGTGTTCTTGTGGATGATCTGACAACGAAAGGAACATTGGAGCCATATCGACTTCTAACAAGCCGATCTGAATTCAGACTTCTGTTAAGACATGATAATGCAGAAGAAAGACTGATCCAGTATGGCAGATATGCCGGACTGATCAGTGATGAAAGAATGGCACAGTATGAAAGAAAGATGCAGGCCTTATCTGATCTGAAAGAACATCTTTCTTCCACAAAGTTTGAGATGGATGATCCTGCAGTCAATGCCTATATGAAGCAATGTGGCTATGATGAAACAGAACATCGTGGAATCAATGGAATGGATCTGGTTAGAAGACCGAATGTGGAATGTGAAAAACTGTTATCTGCCATTGGTGAAACAGTAGATCCGTTTATTGCCGGTAAATGTGATATTGATATCAAATATGCAGGCTATATTGATAAGGCAAGAAGAGAAGCAGATAAACTGAAAGCAATGGATTCCATCATTCTTGGAATGGATTTCAACTATGATGAAGTAGATAATCTTTCTCTTGAAGGAAGAGCAAAACTGATAAAATACAGACCTGCCACTATGGGTCAGGCAAGCAGAATCTCCGGTGTCAATCCGGCGGATATTGCTGTACTGGCAATCGCAATTCGCCAGGGAAAGGGAAAAAAAAGATGAATTATCAGGATGTTGTATCCAATGTAAAAGTATATGGATTTGAAGATGCTGTCAAAGGTGCAAAGTATTCCTATGCAACAGATATTGATCAGGTAACTTCTGAAATAACAAAGACGACGGAATCTCTAGCCGGAAGCCCTGCCGGAAGTGGCCATGATCAGTTCATGACAGGTATTATCGTTCAGTTTGACCTGACTTTTTCCAATAAGGCATGGGTAGAGGCAGAACGTTACAAGTTTCTGAACTTTGTATCATCACAATCTACAATGCACAGAATTACAAAATTTAATCTGGACGAAGTATATATGGAATATACAGATCCACGTATTGTAGCAATCATGAAGGAAAAGGTTGCAGAATATAATGCGCTGATGAGTAAAATAACAGCAGAAAAGGAAAAAGGAAATGATGTCAGTGATCTGAGAAAGGAAGCAGACCGCAGATATCTGGAAATTCTTTATTCCAATCCTGCTGGATTCCGTCTTACCGCAAAGATGACGACAAATTATCGTGCGCTCAAGACAATCTATCACCAGAGAAAGGATCATCGTCTTCCGGAATGGAAAGCATTCTGTGCATGGGTGGAAACTCTGCCATATGCATATTTCATTACCGGAAAAACTGCAGAATAAAAAAATTTGTGCAGTAAAATTCGATGACGCCATCGATGGGGTAACAGAAAAAGGCATGTTTATGTGGAAAATGGAATGTCTGCATTTTTGTAATTGTGGACAAAAAAGTTTTCCACATATTTTATTCTTTTTTTCCATTTGAACTAGTGTTATCATTGCATCAGAAAGACAGAGAACATCATGAATTTACAGGAATTTGTACAGAAATCGCAGGAATGCGGTATTGAAGTGACCGACCAGATGGTTCAGCAGTTTGAAACATATATGCACCTGTTGCAGCAGTGGAATCAGAAAATGAATCTGACTGCAATCACACAGGAAGAAGAAATCATAGAAAAGCATTTCTATGACTGCATACTTCCTTTATCCATCATGCCATTTACCGGAAGAATCGCAGATATCGGCTCTGGAGCAGGATTTCCAGGTCTTGTCTGGAAAATCGTATTACCTGAATCGGAAATGGTGCTTGTTGAACCGACTGGAAAAAGATGTACATTCCTGAATGCTGTAATTGACGAGCTGAAACTGGAAAAAATCAGTGTTGTGAATCAGAGAAGTGAAGAATATGTTCTGAACGCAAGAGAATCATTTGATATTGTTTCCGCAAGAGCAGTTGCCAATCTGCGAGTGCTCAGTGAACTGACAGTACCTCTTGTCAGAAAGGGAGGTATGTTTGTTGCGATGAAGGGAGCAAAAGGATACGAGGAAGCAAAGGAAGCAGAACATGCCATGAAGGTATTGGGAGCTTCCTTATGGAAGAGTCAGGACGTATCTCTGTATTCCGGTGATGAAAGAGTGAATCTGTTCTATCGTAAGGAAAGTTCAACACCTTCCATCTATCCAAGAAATTACGGCACAATCAAAAAGAAGCCATTATAGGAGTTCATATGCCAAATCGATTCTTTGATTTATTTAATGAAACAGATAAAGACCGTATCATCGATGTGGATGTTGAGAAGATTGTGCCATCTCCATATCAGCCAAGAATTGTATTTGATGATCTGGAGCTGCAGGAACTTGCAGCATCCATCCATCAGAATGGACTGATTCAGCCGATTACCGTACGCAAGGTGGAAGATCACTATGAAATCATTGCGGGTGAAAGAAGATATCGTGCGTGCAGGAAGCTTGAAATGGAGAAGATCCCATGTTATGTTCTGACACCAAATGAAGACCAGGCAGCTCAGATGGCTCTTGTTGAAAACATTCAGAGAAAAGATCTGACTGCGATTGAAGAAGCGAAGAGTTATCTGATGATCATGCGGCAGTGCCATATGACACAGGAACAGCTTGCTGAAAAAATAGGTAAGTCACAGTCATCCGTCGCAAATAAGATCCGCCTGCTCAATCTTCCGGAAGATATTCAGGGTGGTGTACTGAATGGAGAAATAACAGAACGACATGCCCGTGCACTGCTTTGGGCACCAGCAGATCAGCAGAAGAAAATCTATCAGGAAATCATTAAGAAAAACCTGAATGTCAAACAGACAGAAGAGCTGATTGAAAAAAACGGCGCACAGAAAAAAAGAAAGAAAAAGCAGACAACAAAAGGATTCTCACGCAATGTGAGAATCGCAGTGAATACGGTGGAACAGAGTGTCAGGATGATCGAGAAGCTTGGCATTTCCGTCAGTATGGAAACAGAACAGAAAGAAGATGAGATCCGTGTGATCATCCATCTTCCTAATCAATAAGATAAAGGAGAAAAAATGGGTAAAATCATCGCTATTGCCAACCAGAAGGGTGGTGTAGGAAAAACAACAACATCGATGAATTTGGCTGCCGGGCTTGCCTACGTCGGCAAAAAAATACTTCTTGTCGACTTTGATCCACAGGGAAATGCTACCCATGGCATCGGTACCAATAAAGTCGGTTATGATAAAAGTATTTATGATGTTCTGATGGGGGATGCAACCCCACAGGAAGTCAGAGTATCACTGCAGATGCCACCATTAGATGTCATTCCATCTACAATGGATCTTTCCGGAGCAGATCTGGAAATGGCAAACTATGAACTTGGCAGAGAAAGACTTCTCAAAAACAAGCTGGATCTTGTACGACATGAATATGATTACATCATCATTGACTGTCCTCCATCCTTGGGTCTGCTTAATACAAATGCACTGACTGCTGCAGATTCAGTCATGATTCCAGTTCAGTGTGAATACTTTGCCCTGGAAGGTCTGACACAGCTGTTAAGCACGATCCGTCTTGTTCAGAAACTGTTCAATCCAGGATTAAGTATTGAAGGTGTACTTCTGACGATGTTTGATGTCAGAACAAAACTTTCCGTAGAAGTTCAGCAGGAAGTCAGAAAATACTTTAAGGAAAAAGTATACAGATGTTATATTCCAAGAAATGTCAGACTCTCTGAAGCTCCATCCAGAGAAGAGAGCATATTCGAATATGATACACGTTCCGAAGGGGCAAAGGCATATGCTGCCTTAGTCAAGGAAGTCATTACACAAAACGAAAAAGGAAGGAGATAATCATGGCTCAGAAAAAGAATCCTGCCCTGGGAAAGGGATTGGGAGCTATTTTCGGATCTGATGTGGAAAAATATCTGGATGATATCCAGACCAATTCCGCAGAAGCTCCAGGACGCAGAGAAATCGAAATTCCGGTAAAGGAAATCAGACCGAATCCATATCAGCCACGTAAGGAATTTGATAAGAAAGCATTGGAAGAACTGTCAGAATCGATTCGTGTGCATGGTATCTTTACACCTCTTCTGGTGCGTAAAGGTTTAAACGGTTATGATCTGATTGCCGGAGAAAGAAGACTGCGTGCCGCAAAGATGGCAGGGCTGGAAACAGTACCGGCAATTGCGGTTGAATTTACAGAAGAGCAGATGATGGAAATCTCCATCCTGGAAAATGTACAGAGAGAAGATCTCAATCCGATTGAAGAAGCTGCTGCCTATGATTCATTAATTCGCAAGCTTGGCTATACACAGGAAAAACTGGCAGAAAGAGTCGGTAAATCAAGAGAATACTGTGCCAATATCATGCGTCTCCTCAAACTTCCATCAGAAGTACAGGCGATGGTTATTGATAAAAAACTGACCATGTCCCATGTACGTCCATTGTTGGGACTCAAAAACGAGGATGATATGTATGATGCGGCAGTAGAAGTCATGCAGAAAAAGATGTCTGTACGTGAAGTGGAACAGTATGTCAAGGATCTCAATCAGAATGGCAGACCGGAAAAACCTGCCACAAAACAGAAAGATCCGATGATTGCAAGTCTTGAAACGCGTATGAAGCAAAGACTTGGTACAGATGTTGAAGTCAAGAAAAAGAAGATCGAAATTCATTATAGTGATACTGATGATCTCAACCGTATTCTTGAACTGATCGGATGTCTGGAAGAATCACTGAATGAGTGAAAGGAAGAATGCAGATGATACTTGAAGAAATATCATATCAGGATTATCAGTCCTTTCTGAATCAGCAGAGCAGTGTGGATTTTCTGCAGTCCGTTGAGCAGGGAAAGAAAATGCAGAAACTTGGCTGGACAGTAGAATATGTTCAGGCAAAAGAAAACGATGAAATCAAAGCTTCAGCAATGCTGTGCATGATTCCATTAATGAAAATCTTCCGTTACTGTTATATTCCAAGAGGTTTTTTCTGTGATTATCATAATCAGAAAATGATCGATGAATTCACTTCCTTATTAAAGGAGTACCTGAACAGAAAAAAAGTAGTTTACATGGAAATGGAACCACTGATTATTCTGAAGGAAAGAGATCAGAACGGGGATATCGTAGAAGGTGGCATCGATAACAGTGATGTTGTAGAAATACTGAAACATGCCGGGTATGAGCAGCTTCCACTGAAACAGGGGTATGATCTTTCCAAAGAATGCAGATTTGTATCCGTTTTGGATCTGAACAAAGATCAGGACCAGCTGCTGAAAGAATTCTCCTATCAGACAAGACAGGATGTACGCACATCTGAAAAATACTGTGTCTGTGTCAAGGAACTGGATCGCAATGGACTGCAGCTTCTGGATGAAATGGAAAAGAAGACATCGCAAAGACATCACTTCACAGGTTTCAATATGAAATTCTATGAAAATGTAATTGATGCTTTCGGAGAACAAAACATCTTCATTCCATATGCATATCTTGATATAGAGTCCTATCATAACCGGATATCTTCTGAATATGAAAGACTGAAGAAAGAAGTAGAAGAAACAGAAGAAATACTGAAAACAAATCCATCGGTCAAAAAACAGAAAAAGCTGAAGACAGACATGGAATATCTAACTTCTTTGCAGAAGAAGCTGGATGGTGTTAATAAACTGCATGAGCAGCATGGAAATCAGCTTCCACTTGCTGCATGCTTCTTTTTGAAGTATAGAAATCAGATGTATTATCTGGTTGGAGCTTCTGAATATGAATACAGGACATATAAGGGTCCATATGCAATTCAGTGGCATATGATCCGTAAAGCAAAACAGCTTGGATGCACCAGATACAACTTCTATGGAATCAGTGGTTATTTTAATGAAGGTGAAGAAGGATATGGTGTCTTTGACTTCAAACGTGGTTTCAATGCGGTTGTGGAAGAATATATCGGTAATTTCATTTTACCTGTCAGACCGGCAGTTTATCAGCTGTATAAAATGCTGAAAAAACAAAATTAACATCATTGACTCTGCTGACCTTTGTGTATATTCCACCGCAGATCATCTGTAGAATATGAATCATAACATGGGAGAAAAAAAGTTATGAGAAATACACACAGATGTCCAAAATGCGGTGAGACAAGACTGATTTATATACCTGGAAAAGCAGGTGCTTATGGAACAGGCAATAATATCATGACAGGTATGACAATCTTTTCTGCAGTACTGGTCAACAGATATGTATGTTGCCGGTGTGGTTATTCGGAAGAGTGGATTGATCCATCTGATCTTGCACAACTGAAGAAAAAGTATGAAGAAGTATGACAGGTGCATGATACATGCCCTGTCTTTTTGCTTATGTGTGATAAAGAAGCAATAGAAGTGCAAAAAATTTTGCCGTTCCTA
>CAMCSA010000010.1 GCA_945877405.1 uncultured Erysipelotrichaceae bacterium
TATGCCTGTGATTCATGTATCATCAAATCTGCTACTGCATATATTCATACTTATACCATCATATACGGAAACGGATCCGTCTTTCTTTTCAGAATGATCTCAAGAGCCTTTATGATGATTTCATGATCTCCTCCTTCATGAAGACCTGAAACCGCTACAGTATATTTCCACTTTCCGTTGATCCGGATCGGAAATGCACCACCAGATGAACAGTACGTTTCATTGAATACAGGTTGACGCCCTGCTGTTACAGCTGTGACATAGGCATACAGACTGCTGTGACCACAGGCAATCGCACTGTTACGCTTTCCATTCATATATTTCAGATTGGATTCTGTTTTGCTATCCTGTAATACCCGGATGATTTCCACCTGTCTTTCTTCATCAAAAACAGTGACGGCTATATTCCGATCATATTCCTTCTGCAGATCCACAATCGTTTTGACCAGTGTCCATGCATCGCTGTAATCAAAGGATGCATACTGCAGTACCTCTTCCTGTTTTTCAAGCAGTGCTGCCGCCTTTTCATCATAGCTGTAGCCTTTTCTGATGGTATCCAGGATATGGGCGCAGTTTTTGGATACAGATAATGGTACGACATCACTTTCTGTTTTACCTTGTCTAATCAGCTGGACAAAGTGATGAATCTGACCATAGAAATCATCAACGACATATGGCTTTTCCATCACATAACGATGCTCATTATGAGATGTCACTTCTGTTTTTACAGGCCGATGCAGGTCATATACCGTAATGCTTCCTTTCGATCCATGAATCACTGCCTTCTTTTCCTTTTTCCGATCAAAGGCGCACTCCAGTTTGACTTGGCATCCATCCGCTTCAAGAACTGCATCCGTATACAGATCAACCCCGTCTTTCACAACAGCTCTCAATGAAACCAGCTTCAAATCATGTGGTGCATAGTCTTCTATCCATCCGGCATTGTAGATGCCTTCATCCAGAAGTGCTCCTCCACCAATCGGATTCAGATAATACAGATCAGTCCTCGAAAGATCTGCCAAAGAACACAAACTTGTTTCAATGCCGGTAATCGTTCCGATTGTACCATTCTGTATTGTTTTATGAATTTCATCATACAATGGGACAAACCTTGTCTTCAGTGCTTCCATGCACAACACACCAGTCTGTCTGGATACCGCTATGACCTCATCAGTTTCTTCTTCACTCAGACATAACGGCTTTTCACATAATACAGGCTTTCCGGCTTTCAGGCATCGAATGATCCATTCCTTGTGATAGGCATGGGGTACAGAAATATACACTGCATCCACATCCGGATCATTTACGATATGATCAAAACCTGCATATGCCTTTACATTTCCATACTGATGTGCAAAGGCATCCGCTTTATCCTGTGTACGACAGCTGATCGCATAAAGCTGGCTGTTCTGTTCATTCTGCAGTGCTGCGACAAATCGATGTGCAATCCGTCCGGCACCGATAATTCCCCATCTGATCATGGTCCGCCTCCTTTTGTAAAAAAACATCCTTATCGTTTGCTTTCATAATAAGGATGTTTCTCAATATATTCTTCGTATGCCAATGTGATGATATTCGCCGTTAAAAGAAATTTTAATGGATGGTCTTCAAAGTGCATGTTGTTAGGAATATATATGATACGATTGAACATCGCATCCTCTTTGAGATCCAGATTTCCGGTAATCATCCAGATCTTTGGAATCTTCATGACATTTCTGTTTTCTCTGTTGACAAAGATACGATCGAAGAACTGACCTGAATTGGAGAAAATGATAAACAGGTCATCTTCATTTGCATGCAGTATTGCTTCTGTCTGCAGTGAATAGATTGCCGGAGCAAGAATGACCTTACCTGCCAGGCACAATTCTTCCTGCAGTTGTAATGCTGGCAGATATGCCTGCATACTGCCCATGACATAAACCTTGGAATGGGTTGCGATATCTCTTGCAAGCTCATGGACCTTGCTGTAATCCATGGTACGATGCAGTTCTGTTACAACCTGAGAGATTTCAAGAAGGTATTCCTCACTGTTACCACGTCGACGTGGATTCATCAGAATATCATGCCAGTGATCACTGGAACGGTTCAGTTCATCCATCAGTTCATTATAATCTTCATAACCGATTTTCCGACAGAATCTGGAAATCGTGGATTTGGATACCATACAGGCATCTGCCAGATTCTGAATACTGATTCCTCGAATCACACTCAGATAACGTAAGATATGAAAAGCAATAATATAATCTACCGAATCAGGTGCCTCATGGTTGATCTGTTCTAATAAAATAAATACCAGTCTGTTCATAATCTTATTTTCATTTCTATTCACTCTGCACATATTGTAAACCTTTTCCATCAATAAAAAAAGGCCGTTATGAAACGGTCTCACTGAAAAAGGAAGAATTGTGCAGTATTATCACTGCAATATCATTATGAACTGTTATTTGAAAGTTTTATGAAATTTCCAATTTTGGGAATCCGGTATGATATTTACTCATTCGGGTTGACATGTACCATGATATGTTTTACTTCCGGAAATGTCTGTTCAATCGTATCATGAACCCTCTCTGCAGTTTCATGTGCCTGTTTTAATGTGGCATTTCCATCTGCTCTGATTTCCACATCAACATATATTCTGTTTCCGAATATTCTTGTCCGCAGCAGATCAATGCCCATCACATCCTGAACCTCACTGACACATTCATGAATTTTCTTCTCTGTTTCCTCATCACAGGAATGATCCACCATCTTGTCCACGGCATCCTTGAAAATATCCGCTGCAGCCTTGGCAATAAAGAAGAAGATAACAAAACTGGCAACCGAATCCATCACTGGATACCCCATCCTGGCACCGACTATTCCGATCAGAGCACCAATGGATGAAAAGGCATCCGAGCGATGATGCCATGCATCCGCCATGAGTGCACTGGAGTGAATCTGTCGGGCATAATGTCTTGTATACCAGTACATAGCTTCTTTGGAAACAATGGAAATCACAGCAGCCGCAAGTGCCAGCATACCAGGAACCTGCAGATCTGCATAGTCACCTGAGATGATGTTTCCAAGGGCAGTATATCCGATGCCAAGACCTGTCATGAACAGCACCATGGAAAGAACGATGGCAGCTACACACTCCATCCTTTCGTGTCCATATGGATGTTCCTGATCCGGAACACGGGAAGAAAGATGTACACCAATCATGACGACAAATGTACTGAATACATCAGATGCGGAATGAATGGCATCTGATATCATCGCAGAAGAATGGGCAATCAAACCAGCCGCAAGTTTCATAAGTGATAATGCCAGATTACCGGCAATGGTCACAACAGAGACTCTGTTGGCGACCTTCTGAAAAGTGTCTGTTTCTCTCATAAGTCCTCCTGAGCAGTATTTCCAGGCATTCTGCATGTGCTGAGGAGATGAAAAAAACATCCATGTTCAGCATACGCATTACTGTCACATGGATGTGATAATCCACTGTCACCAGGTGACCCGACCTCATGATATAAAACCACAGTCTGTTCAGATTGTACCGTATTCGCAGTGCAAAGAGATGACAATATTAACGCATGTCAGTCAGATATTAGTCAAGCGTAACATCAGTTACAGATATCTGTCCTCCCATGCATGCAACAGTTCAACTTCCTTTTTCAGATGGATCCAGTGATGTGCGCCTTCTGCAAAATCGAGGGTACACGGGTTATCATGAACAAACCGCTGTACAGTCTCATATGGAATCATTTCATCCTGTTCCGGATACAGAATATGTGTGTTTTCAGATAAAGCATGAACTGAATGCTGTCTTGCATACATCAGATAGTCCCATGAAAGCACAGTTCCATCTTCACAGATGATTTCCTTTTTCTCTTTCAGCAGATCTTCATCCACACCATGCATCTGCATGAGGCCTTCAATCATTATATTCATATCCAATAACGGTGAAGAATACAGACAACACGCAAACTGTTCCTTTTCATAGGCACATAAGGAAAACCATACACCGATGCTGACAGCCCTGATACTGATGTTATTCCAATGTTCTTTCACATAAGCAAGTACATCTTTTCGCTCAGGTTCAACATCCCATGGTACAAATCTGGCGTCATCTTTTCTTCCTCCATGCTGTGGGAAATCAATGGAAATCACCTGATATCCTTTCACACATGCGCGTTCAGCAAATTTCAGAGCCTCCTCCTTATTGCCACCTTGCCCATGCAGATAAAGATATACACGATCACTTTGATCCCCATATACTACGGTCGGAATCTTTCCGATCTCAAATTGCGTCTGTCTCATATTGTCCTCCTTTACAAAAAAAGGGAACCGTGAGGCTCCCAATCGTATCAACCGTTGATTCTTGCTTCGTCAGATTCGATTTCTGCTTCCAGAGAATCGATTTCTCTCAGACGATTACGGTATTCGATTTCAGCATCTTCCTTCATTGTAGGATTTGCTGCAATCTTGATTCTGTATTCAGCATCTTCCAGCTTTCTCTTTAAAGAGTCCAGCTGCTTCTTCTTGCCTTCCAGTTCAGAAGAGATTCTGGAGATTGCAAAGTTCTTCTTTACCTGCCAGAAGGATTCCTTAACTTCATTGAATTCATCCCACAGAGCATTGTTGTGTTCACGACCGGAATAACCGAGTTTCTTCCATTCTCTGTCGAGTTCCTTCATACGTTCTGTTGCAGCCTTGCCATAATCCTTCTTATCAGCAATCTGTCTTGCTTCTTCAATCAGAGCCTTCTTAGCTTCAATGGATGTATTCCATTCGTTCTTTCTCTGTGCAAAGAATGCATCTCTCTGCTTGCGGAAACCACTGCGTACCTGGTTGAATTCCTTCCAGAGTGCATCATCAGTTTCACGATCAGCTCTTCCGGATCCCTTCCATTCTTCAAACAGTGCATCCATCTTAGCGCCTGCTTCCTTGTAGCTCTTGACATTTTCAGCAAGTTCTCTTGCACGCGCAATGATGTCTTCCTTCTTTTCCTTAGCTGTCTGCTGAGCTTCTGCTCTGCCTGCATTGTATGCCTGCTGCTTTGCACGCAGTTCCTTTTCTACACTGTTGAGAACAGACTTGTATTTTCTGTCTGCTTCACTTCCTGCAGAACCAAGGGACAGCAGTTCTTCACGCAGTTCTCTGACCTGATTCCGTGCATCACGGAAATTACCTGCATTTCTGAGTTCTTCAGCCTTGGCAACAATTTCTTCTTTCTTGGCAGCGATTGCCTTACGCTGTTCCAGTCTTGGTGCAAATTCAGCTGTTGCAGAATCAAAACGTTCTTTCAGTTCAGTTTCCTTTGCTGTATTGAAACATGGAAGCTTATCCCATTCTTCCTTCAAACCGGCAAGAACTTCTTCATCACCATCCACGCCTTTGGATGCTTCTTCCATCTTACGGCACAGTTCACGCTTTTCCTCAATGGAATTTCTCAGCACGTTCAGTGCATCTTCCTTATATTCAGTGCCATACTCAATCTGTCCGCCTTCTTCAGCAGAATGTTCCCAGACAAACATTGTATAGTCGCCATTCACTTCAATGCCAAACCAGCGTCCATGCCCATCAGCTACACCTTCTCTTGGTTCGACAGGATTTCCATTTTCATCTTTCGCGCCATAGAAAATTTCTACTGTCTTACCATCGAAAGTCTTCTGTGTTCTGAGCTTTTCTTTTGCAAATCTGTCATTAAATTCAGGTTTCTTCATATCCATACCCCACAAATCAAATCTCTAGTATATATTCTACTACAGATTCTCTGCATTTTATCAGGAAATTACGCTTACAACAATCTTTTCTTGATCGGAATTGAAAAATACTTTCAATCATCTGTTTTTCAGGAGAAATAAAAAGTGTACGAAACAAGCCGTTCCATACACCCGAATTCTTTATTCTGTGCGCAATGCCTTGACCGGATCACTTTTTGCAGCCTTCCTGGAAGGGATAATTCCACCGATCATTGTCAGGATGATACTTAAGATGATCAGTATAACGGCACCCTGTACAGGCAGCACTGCACTGACATCATTATTGCCTGCTAATGTATGAATCAATGCATTGCCTGGAATCAGCAGAAGCAGTGTCACACCGATTCCGATCAGCCCTGCCAGCAGACCTGTAATGAATGTTTCGGCATTGAAAACATTGGATACATTTCTTTTTGAAGCACCGATGGCACGCAGTACGCCGATTTCCTTCTGTCTTTCCAGTACGCTGATATAGGTGATGATACCGATCATGATCGAGGATACAACAAGGGAAATCGCCACGAAGGCAATCAGAACATAACTGATTGTATTGATGATGTCTGTCACAGATGACATCAGTGTTGCCACTGTATCCACATACAGAATCACACGATCTTCTTCCCCTTTTGCTTCAACCATATCATTGTAGCTGTCGATGATGTTTTTAACTTCTGTTTTGGCATCAAAATCAATCGGATAGATGACAATGGAAGATGGATCAGAAAGATCTGTATAACCGAAGGAAGACAGATTATCTTCATACGAAGTGGATGTGGCACTCATCATGGAGACCATCGCATTGGACAGCTGGCTCATATCCATGTTCATAGAGAAGGCATCCTTTAAAGCATCTGCGTTAAAGGAGAAACCGTTGCGCATGCCATTGCTCATCATGGAGACAAGGCTTTTCTGTAAGGAAGAAGTCAGTGTTGCCATGCTGGAGGATACAACTGAGCCAAGTTGCGTGGAAGCATTATTCATGATGCGGTTCATCACACTATCCAGATCAAGCATTCTGGAAAGATCATCCGTGATGACTTTCACTGCCGATTCACTTTCCAGATATGCATTGAACTGAGTTTCAATCACTTCCGTATTCACCTGTCCATACACTGCTGCATAGTCAGCATTCAGCGCATCCACAACAGTCTGTACATCCTGTTGTGTAAAGGTGATATCCAAAGATGACAGCCAGGAAGTCATGATTGCCATTGCCTGCTCACTCTGCATATATGCCTGCATTCCACCAGTCGGATCAGATGGATCAAAATAGGAAGAATGACTGTAATCATTCATCAGATCACTCTGCAGCTGCTGTAAGGAAGCCTGCACTTCAGAGCTGCTCATTTTTCCTGCAAGTATCTCATTGATCTTATTCTGCAGAATCTGCTGTGGTCTTTGACTTTCCAGATAATTCTTCATGTTTGTCATCTGTGATGCCAGTTCTGCATTGTTTCTGACAAAGTCATCCGCAACATCTTTCGCAAGTGTTTCAAAATCAATCTTTGTTACATCAATACTGACACCTTCCAGCAGTTTTTCCATATCAATGGAAGAAAGATTCATACCGGATAAATCCAAAGAGGATGCATCAAAGACGAAAGCACCTGGATCAATTGAGAATGCATTTGAAATGGCATCGGTATTGACAGTAAACAGATCTTCCAGTAAGAAGCTTTCATTCTCTTTTTTGCCAAAGGCTTCACCTGTTAATACATTGATATCCGGATTTGCAATCTGTGCTTTGACAACTTCACTTTCAGCAGCATTTCGAACCGTTGTTTCAACCAGATCATGACTGTAGGCAATACCGTTTGTCAGCACACCAGTCACAGATGGATCAGATGGCTGCACGACGCCGACAATCTTCAAAAGTTTTGCCTGACTTACAAGGTTTTCCATATAAGCTTCATCTTCCCGCATGTCCGTATAGACATTCAGGTTTTCATCCTTGACATAACAGTCACCTGCATTGACAAGCTTCAGCTCAATTCCGATGAAATCATCATATCTGTATGTACCTGTTTCCGTTTCCACTTCTTCGGAGGATGAAGAGGATACGTTTCTGATCAGTGCTTCAAACTCGGAATAATCCTTCATTCCAAGAGAGTATAGAACCATATCTGTTACTCTTCCACTGTCAGATAATACGATGACAGCCTCATTTTCATTTTCCGGCCATCTGCCCGTTTTCACATCATAGCTGTCTTTATACAGGGAATCCTGTGCTGGCAATGATGAGAATACGGAAGTGGTAAACATGGAGGAATAGATCGAGTTTGTCGGCATCAGACCTGAGCTTTGCAGCATCGTATTCGGATTGACCTGATGAATTTTTTCCTGTTCATCCACCATGTATATCAGTGGTTCCACACTGTACTTGTATTCCACTGCACGCACATATTCCTCAATTCCGGAGTCCCCTGTATCCAGGTATTCCTTAAAGGATGCCAGGTCATTTTCCGTAATGGTTGACATCATGGATGAAATGACACTGCTCTCTCTGACTTCACCTTCCTTTTCATCCACCATGGAAGCATGTCCTTCCATCATGGATGTCATGTTCATGGCATTGCCTGTAATTTCAAGAGGATATTCCGATAAGGCATTTTCCTCTGTCTGATGAATATATGTGTTAACACCATTACTGAGAGATAAAATCGCCGCAATACCGATGATACCAATTGACCCAGCGAAAGACACAAGCAGTGTTCTTGCCTTTTTAGTCAGCAGGTTATGAAACGAAAGCGACAGAGCTGTCAGAAATGACATGGATGACTTTCCCATGTTTTCGTGTCTGGCTGGTACATCCGTATCCTTGACTTCATATGGATCCGTGTCATTCAGTATCTTTCCATCTTTTACGGATACAATTCTTGTTGCATACTGATAAGCAAGTTCCGGATTATGAGTCACCATGACAACAAGCCTGTCCCTGGCAACTTCCTTAAGCAGATCCATGACCTGAATGCTTGTTTCCGAGTCCAGTGCTCCAGTCGGCTCATCTGCCAGAAGGATATCCGGATCATTGACAAGTGCACGTGCCAGAGCAACCCTCTGCATCTGTCCACCGGACATCTGGTTTGGTTTCTTATGTGCCTGCTCCTTTAAGCCGACAGCTTCCAGCGCCTGCAACGCACGCTGTTTTCTTTCATTTCTGCTGATACCGGAAATGGTAAGCGCCAGCTCCACATTAGCCAGTACTGTCTGATGAGGAATCAGGTTATAGGACTGAAAGACAAAACCGATCGTATGATTACGATAGGAATCCCAGTCTGCATCTTTGTATTTCTTTGTTGAAATACCATTGATGATCAGATCTCCAGAATCATATCGATCCAGACCACCGATGATATTCAGCAATGTTGTCTTACCCGAACCCGATGGTCCAAGGATCGCCACGAATTCATTATCACGCAGATTCAGGGAAACACCATCCAGCGCTTTCTGAACAAGATCTCCTGTTCTGTATTCTTTTCTGATCTCTTTTATCTGTAACATAATTGCATTTCTCCCTGATTGTGTCAAAATAGTAAAGTAATTTCATTCACATGTCCATTGACAAACTTTCAAAAATGAATACACAGGAGAAACACTTATGAAAAACATACATGTATTTACAGCAGATGTTGACCGTACATTGCGTGGAACCGGGGCAGGTATCCCAGGTCCACTGACCTTATCCGCCTTTGAAAAACTTCATCAGAAAGGATGGCTGATCGGGATTGAGTCCGGTCGACCATTGTGGCAGGAAATGGAAGATCATTACAAACAATGGAATCTTTCTTTCCAGTTTGATTTTATCATCGGCCTTAATGGCGGAGAGCTGATGGATCACCTGAATCACACTGTAGAACGATATAACATGCTTTCCCCGCAAGATATCCGAAAGATTGTCGAAGCTGTAATCCCGTTTGGAGCAAATCCATTCATGTATCGGGATGGGTACATGTTTGCTTTACATACTGACGAAGGAACAGAAGCTTCTGCCTTACGTCATAACTCAAAAGTGGAGTTTGCACAGCAGTTGTCTGATATGTGGGAAATGAAAACATCCAAAATCCTTGTCAGAATTGATACACTGGATGATCCGGATGGCTTTGTATCCTATTGCCAGTCCCATCTGACAAGTGAAACTGTAACATGTTTCAAAACAACACCATTCATGTTTGAATTCCAGTCTCCATTCAATTCAAAAGGAACCGCATTACATCGTTTCTGCACAAATCACAACATCACACCAGAGGAAGTCATCGCCTTTGGTGATTCCGAAAATGATATCCCAATGATGGAATATGCAGGAACATGTGTAGCAGTGGACAATGCCATGGATGAAGTCAAAGCAGTTGCTGATGCAATCTGTCCATCTGTTGATGATGATGGTGTTGGAAAATACCTGTACGAAACATTCCTGCAACAGTAAAAACAATGGCCATACATCCCGTATGACCATTTTCTTTATTTCAGATAATCTTTCATCGTTTTTTCTGCACCACCGATTTTTGCAAAATCCGTGCAGAAATCACATACCGCCTGATCAATGGCTGCATTTTTGACAAAGCCATCAATGACATCCGGTGCAGCTGTAGCAGAACCTACGCCATAGGCACACAGTTCCTTGACCTGCTGACTGTTTTTAAAGGATGCCGCAAGTACCATGCAGTCCATGTTGTTGCGTGTCAGGATATCATGGATTTCCTTTGTGACAGCAATGCCATCATAGCCCATGTTATCAATACGGTTGACATAAGGTGCCACATAGGATGCACCAGCCTTAGCAGCAAGATATGCCTGCATTGGTGTATAGACAACCGTACCGCATGTTGTAATACCCATTTCCTTCAGCTTGCGGATTGCCTTGAACCCTTCTGGGATGGAAGGAATCTTGACAATGGTTTCCTTTCCATATGCTTGTGTGATCGCAACCGCATCTTCAATCATACCCTGTGCGTCCAATGGTACTGCCTGGACAAACAGCGGATCGTTACCGATGATGGAACGGATTTCACTCAGAACTTCCTTTGGATCCCTTCCTGATTTATACAGGATGGATGGATTTGTTGTAACCCCATCAACCGGGTACAGATCATATAATCTTCTGATCTGTTCTGTATTGGCATCATCAATGAATAATTTCATATGTATTCTGTTTCTCCTTTTTCTTACAGGCTCTGCTCTGTTCTGCCGATGATATCGTCCTGTGTCTTTCTGGACAGGACATTGAAGAAAGCACTGTAGCCTGCAACTCTGACAATCAGATCCTTGTGGTTTTCCGGATGAAGCTGCGCATCAATCAGTGTTTCTCTGGATACGATGTTGTACTGCACATGGTAACCATGCAGACGATTGAAAAAAGCACGGATCAGCATTTCAAGCTTTGCCTTGTTTTCATCTGTGGATAACATCTGCGGTGTCATCTTCTGATTCAGCAGTACGCCTCCTGTAATCTTTTCTGTCGGCAGCTTGGATACGGATTTAAATACTGCTGTAGGACCATGCTTGTCACAGTTATGTGCTGGTGAGCATCCTTCCGCCAGTGGCTCAAATGCCTTTCTGCCATCTGGGGTGGCTTTTGTTCCCATACCCTGACCGACATTGGCAGAGATGGAAGAAGTTCCACCATAACGGATACCACCGATCGGTCCTCTGCCAAATCTTGTATTCGGATACTTTGTGATTTCATCCAGATACGGTTCATATGCCTTTACAACAAGCTGATCGACGCTGTCATCATCATTGCCGTATTTCGGTGCATCTTCAATCAGCATCTTCTGAATCTTCTGATTTTCATATGATGTAAAATCATCGAGGATGGCATCCCATAACTGCTGTGGTGTGATCTTTTTTTCATCATAGACAAGCTTTTTAATCGCTGCCAAAGAATCTGCCATGTTGGCAATACCAACCTGTAAGCCTGAAATGAAGTCATAGACAGCACCACCTTCCTTGATGGACTTACCACGAGCCAGACAGTCATCTGTCAAAGTGGAGCATAGAATATCCGGTACATCCCTTTCACTTGCCTTGTCAATCGCGTTTTCAACGATGACACTGTATCGTGTCATTTCACGCAGGCTTTCTTCCCATGCTTCCATCAGCTGATCATAACTGCTCATTTCCGTAAACATACCATGGCCTTTGACAAACCGTTTCCCGCTTGTCAGATCCACACCATCATTCATCACACATAATAACAGGCGTGGAAAATTGATATAGGACATACCTGTACAACGGTAGCCCCACTTGCCAGGAACTGCCGTTTCCACACATCCGATTGCACTGTAGTTGTAGGCATCTTCCTTTTTTACACCCCAGTTGATGAAGGATGGAATGATGACTTCATCATTATTGAAGGCAGGCATACCAAAGCCAAGCTTCATGACTTCAATACACTCATCAAAAAACTGCTGATTCAGGTTTGCATGATATCTGACTGTCAGGTTAGGCTGTGTCAGACGAGTCTGGGCAACAGAGCGCAGTACAAGCCAGCTGAGTGGATTGACCGCATCCTTTCCGTCTGTTGTCTGACCTCCGATTGTCACATTCTGATACATTGGAGATCCGGCTGAAGAAAGTGTATGCGCCTGAGATCTGACCTTGTTGATGGTCAGTGTCTTAATCCACAGGTTTGTCAACATCTCCAATGCTTCCTCTTCCGTGATTCTTCCTTCATCCATGTCTTTTCTGAAGTATGGATACATGTACTGATCAAATCTGCCATAGCTTAAGGAATGACCATTAGATTCAATCTGTAGAATCAGCTGAATGAACCAGACAGACTGAACTGCTTCATGAAATGTGGATGCAGGTTCATACGGAACTCTTGCGCACACCTCACTGATTTCAAGCAGCTCTGCACGTCTTGTTTCGTCTATTTCCTTTTCCGCCATCTGCTTTGCCAGTGCACTGTAACGGAGTGCATATGTATGTACGGCATCAATGACAGTCAATACAGACTTATAGAATACATTCTTATCAATGTTTTCCGGTATTGTGAAGTCAAGCTGACCCTGCAGCTGACGTGCTCTTTCTTCAAATCCTTTCAATCCGTATTTCAGAAGTTTTTCATAGTTGACCGCAAGGTGCGCATCTCCAGCATTCAGTTTACCTTCCATACCGAATACACCGGTTTCCATGAAAACACTGACCTCATCTGGAAGCAAAGCCTCTCCTCTTGCACGAAGGTTGTTGTTTTCCCAATATGGAGCGATATCCCGTAACTGTTTCTTTGTTTCTTCTGTAATGTAGAACACATCACCATCTCTTTTTTCAAACAGATCGAGTTCATTCAGAACAAATTCCATTGTATATTCCGGAAAGATCGGCGCATTGCAGTTTTTTGTTGCCTGATTACCGACGATCAGAGTGTCATCTTCAATATAGATGGACATCTTTTCCAGAATGTTTTTCAGCATCAGTGCACGTACCATGTAACGTGGCTGATTCTGGCTTGAGCGATAACTTTCCGTTGCGAGTACTGCACGCTGAGCATCAATATAAGGTTTTTCGTCGAGCACCTGCTGTCTGAAGTGCTGCATTCTTTCTGTCAGTCTGCCGAAGTGAGCTGTGTTTTCCATATCTTCCCTTTCATTCGTAACTGTTATTAGTTCTTTTTATATTTCAAATGTAACTCAAAATTTATTTTGTGTCAATTATTATCGATTTGAATTACATTTATAGTTTCATTCGTAAGTATTTACTGTTGTAAACGAACATAAACATGTTATAATCAGCCTGGAAGTGAAGGTAATGCAGATGAGAAAAGCAGATCGAACAAAAACAGGCACCGTATTCAACATTCAGAAATTCTCCGTCAATGACGGTCCAGGGATCCGTACTGTCGTATTTTTCAAGGGGTGTCCATTACACTGTAAATGGTGTGCCAACCCGGAAAGCCAGCTGCCAAAGGTACAGCTGTTCCATGATGTGAAAAAATGCATCCATTGCATGCACTGCATGGAAGTATGCCCAAAGCATGCCATTACATATAAGAATAACCGAATTCATGTCAATCACAGTTTATGTGATGCATGTGGTGCATGTATCAAAGACTGTCCAGGTTCTGCCTTAAGTAAAGAAGGCTATGAAACAACAGTTGAAAAAGTCATTCAGGAAGTCATGCAGGACGAAGTCTTCTATGAGGAAAGTGGTGGCGGCATCACGCTATCTGGAGGAGAGCTGTTCATGCAGTGGCAGTTTGCAGAAGAAATCCTGCTTGCTGCCAAAGAAGAAGGACTGCATACATGTTGTGAAACAACAGGATTTGTCAAAGAAGAGATCTTTGAAAGAGTGATTGAGCTTGTGGATCACGTTTTCTTTGATGTCAAACATTACAATAACCTCAAACACAAAGAAGGTACCGGGGTTGAACAGACACTGATTCTATCCAACCTCAAAAAAGCAGTATCCATGGGTAAAACCGTATTACCAAGAATCCCTGTCATTCCAGGATTCAATGACTCCAATGAAGATGCAGCAGGATTTGCACAGGTACTCAAAGATGCCGGTGCTACCCGTGTACAGCTGTTGCCATTCCATCAGTTTGGCGAAAACAAATATGATCTGCTGGACCAGCCATATGCCTACCATGATACAACCGCCCTGCACAGGGAAGATCTTGAAGAATACAGAAACATCCTAGTACAGGCTGGTATTGATGCATTTTTCTGAGGCAATATATGAACGAAAGAACGAATCACATTCTGGAAATCCTGACAGACGAAAAGACAGCGGAAGTCACTTCTTTAGCACAACGCCTTCAGGTATCTCAGGTTACGATCCGTAAGGATCTTGATTTCCTGGAAAACAAAGGGCTCATCCATCGTGAACACGGCTATGCACGACTGTCCAATCCTGATAATATGAATGGCAGACTTGCCTACCACTATGAAGCAAAAAAGGAAATCGCACAATCTGCAGCTCAGCTTGTACAGGACGGGGATACGATCATGATTGAAAGCGGCAGCTGCTGCGCAATTCTGGCAGATACACTTGCTACACAGAAAAAGAATCTGACCATCATCACTAACAGCGCCTTTATCGCATCCTATATCTCCTCTTCGGATACCCACGTCATTCTGCTTGGGGGAGATTATCAGAAGGATTCGCAGGTTAACGTAGGCCCGCTTATCAGATTATGTGCCGAAAACTGGTGCGTATCCCGTTTCTTCATCGGTGCAGACGGTTATTCTTCCCGCTTCGGTTTTTCCAATGCCGATCCATTACGTGCCCAGGCAGTTCGTGATATGGCATTACAGGCACAGCACGTCATTGTATTAACTGAAAGCAGCAAGTTTACTTCCCCTGCCCGTAATCCTCTGAATCTGAAAAACGGTATTTCCACCGTTATTACAGATAAAAACATCCCATCCTCCTGCAAAGAAGAGTTGAAAAACAAGGGCATCACACTGATTGAGTGCTGATGCCTTTTTACATGAAAAAGGCATCTTCCAAAAAGAAGATACCCTGCACTAACATAATTCAGCCAGTGTATAAATCAGCTGTTCACTCTTTTCCCAGCCAAGGCATGGGTCTGTAATGGATTTACCATAAACAGTTCCGTCTGTCGATTGGCATCCATCAACTAAATAGCTCTCTACCATCAGTCCTTTGACAAGACTTCTGATTTCCTGTGATTCTTTTCTGGAATGCATGACATCGCAGGCAATACGGATCTGCTGTTCATACTGCTTACCGGAATTGGAATGATTGCAGTCAACAATACAGGATGGATTCTGCAGTCCGCTGTTTTCATACAGATGATACAGTTCCATCAGATCTTCGTAGTGGTAATTGGCATGGGCATGATTGAACTTATCCACATAGCCACGCAGAATCGCATGTGCAAGCGGATTCCCGTCCGTTTCCACTTCCCATCCACGATATACGAACTTCTGAGCTGCCTGAGCAGCGGTAATGGCATTCATCATAACAGAAAGATCACCACCTGTCGGGTTTTTCATACCCGCAGGAATGCCGATGCCGGAAGCTGTAATACGATGTTGCTGATCTTCCACGCTTCGTGCACCTACCGCAACATAGCTTAAAAGATCAGAAAGATATGCATGGTTTTCCGGATACAGCATTTCTTCTGCGCATGTAAAACCTGTTTTTGTCACAACATCCGCATGCAGTTTCCGGATTGCAATGATGCCGGCAAGCATGTCTTCTTTCTGATGTGGATCCGGCTGATGCAGCATACCTTTATAGCCTGTACCCTTTGTGCGTGGCTTATTTGTATAGACACGTGGAATCATGAAGATTCTGTCCTTTACCTTTTCCTGTACCACAGCAAGTTTTTCCATATATTCCAGAACTGCATCTTCTCGATCTGCACTGCATGGACCGATGATCAGAATCAGTCGATCATCTTTTCCTGTAAAGATATCTTCGATTTCCTGATCCCGCTTCGCCTTGGTTCTGCGAATCTCTTCATTCAGTGGAAATGCCGCCTTCAGCTCTTCCGGTGTTGGAAGCTCCTGTATATGTCTCATTTTCATATTCATTTCTCCGTCATGAAAATAAACTATCATATTTCTGAAAGCATTTCAAAAGAAATACTTGTGAAAAAAGAGAAGATTTTAGCAACCTTCTCTTCCTATATTACTTTGCAGTCTTTGTTTTCTTTTTGGCTGTTTTCTTTGCAGGCTTTTCTGCCTTTTCAGCCTTGACTGGCTTTTCTGCCTTTGGCTTTGGTTTTGTATAGTTGAAACGGAATACAGCTACACCATAAGCCGGGAGCGGATATTCGATGTACTGTGGCTTTCCATCGCATTCGCCCTTTTTCGCAGCAAATACCTTCTTATTGTCCTTGTCTGTTGGAACTTCACCATGTTCATCCAGAATAAGTGTGTAGTTTGTCTTGCATGGTACACCCATTCTGAAGTCGTCTCTTGCTACTGGTGTGAAGTTGATAACAAACATCAGTGCATTCTTACCGGTTGCATCCTTTCTGACAAAGGAGAAGATGGAACGGTCAGCATCATCAACAAGCAGCCATTCAAAACCTTCCCATGTATCATCGAGTGCATATAATGCAGGATACTTTCTGTACATGTGGAGCAGATCTTTGACATAGTTGTGCAGATCCTTATGAGATGGCTGTTCCAGTTCATTCCAGCTCAGTTCAGTTGCTTCACTCCATTCATGTTCCTGACCGAAGTCCTGACCCATGAACAGCAGCTTCTTACCGGCATGGCCCATCATGAAGGCATAACCTGCCTTGAGGTTGGCAAACTTGTCATCACCAAGGCCTGGCATCTTATTGAGCATGGAGCACTTGAGATGTACGACTTCATCGTGGGAAAGAACAAGAATGAACTTTTCAGAATATGCGTAGGACATACCGAATGTCATCTTGTTGTGGTTGAACTTACGGAAATATGGATCCAGCTTCATATAATCCAGGAAGTCATGCATCCATCCCATATTCCACTTGTATGTAAAGCCAAGACCATCATTTTCAGGTGCTTCTGTAATCTTCGGCCATGCTGTGGATTCTTCTGCAACGATGAATGTTCCGTCTTTTCTTCCACGGATCAGAGAATTCAGATGCTTGAAGAATTCCATTGCATCCAGGTTGCCATTGCCGCCATATTTATTGGCAACCCACTGTCCATCCTTACGTCCATAGTCCAGATACAGCATGGATGCAACCGCATCTACACGTAATCCATCAATATGGAATTCATCAAACCAGTACAGTGCATTACTGATCAAGAAGTTGCGTACTTCATTTTTGGAATAGTCGAAGATCTTTGTTCCCCAGTCCGGATGTTCCCCAAGTCTGGAGTCAGCATATTCATAGGTTGGTGTGCCATCAAACAATGCCAGACCATGACCATCACGTGGGAAATGTGCAGGTACCCAGTCAAGGATGACACCAATGCCTGCATCATGCATCTTTTCCACAAAATACTGGAAGTCTGCAGGAGAGCCATAACGGCTTGTCGGCGCATAGTAACCTGTGACCTGATAACCCCATGAACCATCAAACGGATGTTCTGCAATACCCATCAGTTCCACATGTGTATAGCCCATCTCTGTACAGTAAGCAACAAGTTCATCCGCATATTCACGGTAGTTCTTGAATCCGTCTTTTGTATCCGGATTCTTTCTCCATGAACCAAGATGCACTTCATAAATGGACATCGGGCTTTCAAACGTATTTGCTTCAGCTCGTGCCTTGAGCCACTTTGCATCTTTCCACTGATGTTCTGTAATGGATGCTGTTTTTGAAGCATTACCCGGTCTTAATTCACTGGAGAATGCATATGGATCAGCCTTGAACAGTTGACGTCCGTCTGGTGTATGGATGACATACTTGTACAGTTCGCCATATCCCATACCCTCCACAAATCCTTCAAAGATTCCGGAAGTGCCCTGTGGTACAAGTTCATTGACTTCCGGGTTCCAGTTTGTGGATTCACTGGCAACAGTAACTCTTGCCGCATGAGGTGCCCATACCGCAAAGTGCATGCCTTCCTTTCCATCAACCTGTGCCTTATGAGCACCCATCTTCTGATAAATTTTGTAGTTTCTGCCTTCACCGAAAAGATAACGGTCATATTCTGTCAAAAAAACAGGATCCTTCTCAGGTGCAACTGCCACCTTTGCCTTCTTTTCTGCAGGATTCTTTTTTGCTGGCATAATTAGCTCCTTTATAAAAATTCAATTTCTTTAAATGTATTATACAACTTTTTCATAAATACCAATGCAAACTTGGTAAAAATTATGTGATAATTGATCATTGCGATCACATTGTAAGAAAATACCGTCAGTCATGGTATAATCGTTATCGCTATCAGAAAGGAAATCCATTATGGCAGATCGTAACAACATCTATTTATTACTGGAAGAAATCCACGAACAGGTATTCCCGAACGCTACTGTCGGAGAAGTACTCAAGGAACTTGACAGACTCATCGGTCCGTTTGAAAAACTCAGTGACGGTGAATTCGTCACAAGACTTTCCGGTTATCAGAAAAGTCCGTTCCACGTCAAATAATATGGCAAGACAGTTGACTGACCGCCAATGGATTGAACGTTCCATTGTCACAAAATACAGAAAGAAACTTTGGGCACCGTTTTTGACCGCCATCAATCAGTATCAGCTGATCCACCCTGGCGATCACATCGCAGTATGCATTTCCGGCGGTAAGGATTCCATGTGTATGGCTGCCCTGTTTCAGATTCTCAAGGTGCATTCCGATATCCCGTTTGATGTCACCTATCTCATCATGGATCCAGGCTACAACGCAGAAAACAGAAAGAAGATTGAAGAAAATGCAAAGCGTATGGAACTCCCTTATGTTGTGTATGAAACATCAATTTTTGATGTTACCCAATCCCAATGCAAGAAGGCATGTTATCTTTGTGCACGTATGAGAAGAGGGCATCTGTATGCCAAAGCAAAAGAACTTGGTTGTAATAAGATCGCTTTAGGGCATCATATGAACGATGCGATTGAAACAGCGCTGATGTCCATGTTCTATTCCAGTAAGCTGGAAACCATGGCCCCAATCGCAAGAAGCGATAACTTTGAAGGAATGGAAATGATCCGCCCGTTATATCGGATCAAGGAAGAAGATATCATCGCATGGGCTAACTACAACCACTTCAGTTTCATCCAGTGCGCATGCCGGTTTACGGAAATGGCTGAAAATGACATGGCAAGTTCCAAGCGGAAGGAAACAAAGGAGCTGATTGCCCAGCTGAAGAAAACAAATCCGTTAATCGAATCCAATATCTTCAACGCATTACATGCTGTGGCGATCAAATGCTTTCCTGGAGTCGTTGTATCCGGTCACCACTATACCATCAACGATTTCTATTCCCATCTGGATGAAGACATTCCAAATCCATACAGGCAATGATGACAGTCATTGTCTTTTCTTTTGCGTATCAAAAAAGGATGTCACTCAGGCACCCTTTCAGATCTTATGACCGGTTCTTGCCAGTTCAGATTCGTAATAATACTTTTCAACGATCAGGGCAACATCCTGGATCAGGATATCACCAAACTGTACAGACGAGATGTAAGGCATGCCATCCAGATACCCTTCTTCCTTTCGGATCGGATAAATGGACGGGTCGTTGCATAACCGGACATACATACCCTTTTTCAGCATTTCAATCAAGGATTCCTTTTTGACTGCCAGGCGTGTTCTCTGCTTTTCGGATAAGGAAGAAAAATCAATGAAGTAGGATTCAGCCGCAGAGATATTGAAGAAGATCTTCCGGTCCGCCTTTGTTTTACTGCGGATCTTTTTGAGTGATTCTTCTTTCTTCGAAAGCTTTTTGACATCTTTCAGCTTGCGGGATTCGTAATCTTTCAGAACCTTTCTGATTTCATCTGTCTGTTTCCGTACATCTTTGTCTAAACTGTTTTTCAAAGCCTCATACTCATCTTTGAGCTGCCAGTATTCCGTATCGGTTGTCAGTCTTTTTCTCATATTGTTTACTCCTGAAACCATTGTACATTAATACACAAACTCTGTCTTAAGAAATCTTCCTTCATAGGCATCAGAAATACTCTGCAGATCTTCTGCAGCCTCAATATAATCTTCAATAAACGGACGACGCGTCAGCACTTCACACTCTTCTGGTGAAGATGCATTCTGGATTATTCTTTTTGTCCTATAGATGATATGATCCCCTTCCAGCATGAAATGACTGTTTTCAATACATGGAATATCGAGAAGTTTCTGACTGATTTCACTTTTGTTGTCATCCGTGACTTTCAGATCCGCATACAGATCAGCTTTCACATGCCCTTCATAGCCGTTTTCCGTTTCCAGAAGTTCAAATGCATACGGAAAGGAAGCCAGTACACCTTCCGTATGATACAGCACCTTATTTGCCATACTCAACCCTTGAAATAATGGTCATACAGCCAATGCCCTACACCATCATGTTCCACATCATATTCTGTGATTGCCTGTGATACAGCCTTTGATTCATCCGCACCATTGAGCAGGCATACGCCAAATCCAGCCGCATCCAGCAATCCGATATCATTTTTCTGATCACCAAATGCCATGACATCAGAAAGATCAATATCATATTTACGGGCATATTCCTTTAAAGCTACACCCTTATTGACATGTGGATCCTGGAATTCAAATGTATACTGTGGTCCGAAGTGGAAAGTCTGCACATAGGACCAGGCATCACTTCTGTTATCTTCAATTACTTTCAGAATGCCTTCCAGCTCTTTTTCCTTGAACTGTACTTCGATCTTGCCTGTTGGGAATTCAGAAAGATAATCAATATCACCTGTTGTAACATGAGAATGATTTCTCTTCATGGAATCCTTCATGAAATCATCAATTCTCAGACATCTGATTTCTTCATAGGCATTGACATAAATGATCGCATTGATATCAAAAGGCTTCAGGAATGTGAGAATCTTACGGATTTCTTCACTTGGAAGCAGATAGTATTTTTCCAGTTTACCTGTCTTAGCATCATACAGTTCTCCACCATTCATACCAATCGCAAAGTCAAGGTCAAAATCAAGTCCCCACTGCTTTGGAGAATCCAGAACTACATGGTCAATCGGTCTGCCGGATGCCAGTCCAAACAGCACACCTTCCTCATGGAGACGATTGAGCCCTGCCTTTGTCAGAGGCTGCAGGTTTCCTCCCTTTAATGCAAGTGTTCCATCAATATCACTTGCCACAACCTTCATTCGTTTCATATATCCTTCCCTTTCTGTTTTGCACGCTACCAACTATGATATAACATTTCACTCCAAAAAGCCGCATTGAATCTTTCTTTTCACAAACAGGAACAGGGGCATTACACCCCTGCCATAAACTGTATTATTCTGTGGAAGTACGGAAGAAATATACAGTATTTACATCCATTTCAGGATTATTACCATCATATTCTCCATACTTCTGATTCATTTCATCAACGCATGTACCAAGCAGTTTCAGCTCATCCATCTGTTCCCTGGAAGATGAAACTTCTGATTTTAATACATCAAGTCCGTCTTTTATGAAGGTATCCTGTCCTTCATAAAGCTGCTTTGCTCCATCGTTGAGTGAAGCAAATGCCTCACCTAATGCATCCAGGCCATCCGCCAATGCAGTAAAGGAATTTTTCTGCTGCGCCAGTGCATCCGTTCCATTGACAATCTGATCCATACCATCATTCAATGCACTGCCTTTTTCATTCAATAAGGATGCTGCTGACTGAATCTGTCCGATCCCGCTTTCTGATTGTGATACAAGCAGAGACAGACTTTCTGAAATCTGTACAATACCACCCTGCAGAGCATCCGTTCCAGCAATCAGTCGATCGATTCCATCACACATATCCTTCTGCATGTCGGTATAAGCAGTCAGATCCAGATTTTCCATCATCTGTTTCATCTGCTTTAAAACCTGTAATCCGGTTGAGATATCCTGTTTCAAAGCAGATACCTGCTGTAATGATCCACTCACCGTTTCTTCCATACCGGCAAGAACATTCGAAACACTGCTGAGGCTTTGTGATAAAACGTCGAACTTTGTACCAAGAAACTGTGCATTGGCAGAAAGACTCTGTACATTCTGTAATACAGCCGTCTTTGCTTCTCCTTCCGGCAGTGCTGCTGCACTCTGATTTAAAAGAGCAATCGAAGAAGCAAGTGTTGTCATGACAGTCTGTGCAGTCTGATTTAAAGCATCTGAATCAACAGTCTTTGGCAATGTCACACTGATCTGTCCCAGTGTGTCTGCCATGCTCTGCAGAATCTGTTCATCTTTGTCAACAAGAGCTGACAATGACTGTAATGCACTCTGAGCTGATTCGATCTGTACAGTCAGTACCTGCATCTGATCAGATGTGGAAACCGACTGTACCTGCTGTTTCATCTGTGATAGACCATTCTGTACAGCTTTGACTGCTGTCAACAGATCATTGTTGAGTGCATCATCAATCTTCTTTGCTCCCTGTGGTATGGCACTTAATCCTGCAGTTCCTGCAGATAAGGCAGATACCCCACCTGTGTATTGGCGTAAGGCTGCCTGCAGACGTTTTGCTCCATCATCCAGCTGCGCCACTCCCTGTGATAAGGATCTGACCTTTGGTGAACCGGCCAGTAATGGGCTGCTTTGATCGATTAATGTCTGCGTTCCTTCCAATAACTGCTGACTGCCGTCTTTAAGCTGATTTCCGGCATCGCTTAACTGTGCAATTCCATTTACAAGCTCATCGAGCGGGTTTTCCATCGCAAGCAGATCTTCCAGGGAAATGCTTCCTGCAGATGCCATCATGAATGACAGTTTTGGAGCATCACTCACATCACAGCTGATGATAATCTCATCTGATGGTAAGGAAACGTCTGCTTCCCCTGCCACATCCGTCTGCTTCAGCATATCTTTGAATCCAGGTACAGCCATGAATAAGGCAATCTGGCTGGAACCATCACTGATGACATTTCCTTGTGAAACAGTAATATTACGGATATGATCGCGATCCAGCATCACACCACCGACAAGTGGAATCAGAGGATGTACATCCACAGCATTTCCATTGATGTCATATACTTCTGATTGTGTATTTTCAAACGACAGTCTCAGTTCCAGATGTCCAGTCTTACCAGGCAGTTGTGCCATAGGAATCGTTTCGTGATCTAATGTTGCATGCATTGTTACAGCTACCGGCAACTGGCTGTCTGATGTACCCTGATAATACAGATCACTGTCATCACTGTTCCATACACATACTCCATTTTCACATGCATTACTCTCATCTGTATGAATGTCATATACATTCTGCAGATCTGTTTTATCATGGAGATCATGGATACCCTGTTCTCCATGGAGCCATGCAGATACTGTTGTACTGATCACATTGCCATCCTGATCCAATACTGTATAGACAGTCTGGGTTTTGGTAATCGAGGAAGGATCGGTTGTTTCTTCCGCTTTTACCTCAATTGGAATGGATATCATTGCCACACCGGCACATAGAACCGATATACCTGTACGATACAGAACATTACTTTTTTTCATATGAATTCACCCCTTCTTTCGGCCAGTCTTTCGTTGTTTTTTCAATTGCTTTATGGAAAACGACAAGCATTGCCGGTAATACAACCAGAATACATACAACAGAAATCAGAGCACCGCGTGCCAGCAGTATGACAAGCGAGCGGATCAGATCCATCTTTGCGAAAAATGAAACACCAATACATGCCGCAAAGAAGGAAAGACCGCTGGTCATAATGGAAATACTGGAACGTTTCCCTGCTGTCCGCACTGCCTGATGTACACTGCTGCCTTTGGATAACTCCTCTTTGAATCTTGTCGTCAATAAAATCGCATAATCCACCGTAGCTCCAAGCTGAATCGTTCCGATTACCATACCGGCAATAAACGGCAGCGTCGTACCGGTATAGTATGGAAGTCCCATATTGATCGTAATTGCCAGTTCAATACAGGCAACAAGCACAATCGGAATGCATACAGAGCGGAATGTGATCGCAATGATCATAAAGATCAGTACAACAGAAAGAATATTTACAACTGCAAAATCTATATTCGTTGTATGAATCAGATCTCTTGTCATACTTCCTTCCCCACCGATTAGTCCACTTGGATCATATGAATGAATGATCGCATCCATCTGATCAAGCTGGTCATTGATTTGTTCTGTTGCGGAAACATAGTCACTGTTGACAATCAGCATTTTCCAGCCACCGTTTTCAAAGATTTCCGATACAGCTTCACTCTTATAGCTGTCTGGAATACCAGGACCGACAAATGTTTCATAGCTGATGATGTTATTGATCCCTGGAAGCTGTTCAATCTCCTTTTGCATGGATTGAATCTGTGAAGTTGAAAGATCATCATCTACCAGTACAAAGTGTGTTGTAGTCATATCAAACTTTTCTTTCAGCTGGCTGGTACCGATGATACTTGCAAAATCCTGAGGCATACCGGAAATCAGATCATAATAGGCAGATGCATGAGATTGCCCGTATACAAACGGAATCATGATGATCAAAGAGGCAAGAACAATCTTTCCAGCATGATCAGATACGAATGAAGGAAGTTTCCTTAGCTGCCTGATCAGTGTCGGATGCTTGTATTTTTCAATTGCCCGATCAAAGAACATCAGCAGACTTGGCAGAATGAAGATCGTTGATAACACACCAAGCACAACACCCTTTGCCATGACGATACCGATATCTGCACCAAGTGTCAGCTGCATCACACATAATGCCGCAAATCCGGCAATGGTTGTAATGGAACTGGAAGTAATTGATGTAAAGGTAGCCTGAATCGCAAGAGCCATTGCCTGCATCGGCTCATGCTTCTTCTTTTCTTCTTCATAGCGGTGCAGCAGGAAAATGGAATAATCCATTGTCACAGCAAGCTGCAGTACAACCGCAAGTGCCTTTGTGATATAGCTGATACTTCCTAAAAAGAAATTCGTACCGAAGTTGTATGCAATTGGAAAGATCATTCCAATCATGAACACAATCGGAGCAACCGTGCTTTCCAGTCCCAGAAACAGAACAACCATGCATAAGACAACCGCAATTCCTGCATAGATTGGTGTATCATGTTCCGTCTGATCCTTCGTATCTTCCGAGATCGCCGAAATACCTCCCAGGTAGCAATCTTCATCCGCATATTTTTTGATTTCAGATATTGCCTGCATTGTTTTCATCGATGAAGTAGGCTCTTCAAAGGTTACAATCATCATTGTACTGTCCCCTTCATACAGCATATTCGAGATCTCATCCGGAATAGCTTGCTTTGGGATGGAAATATCCAGAACCTCATCCCTCCACATGCATTTTTCAACACCGTCAATCTGACTGATTTCCTCACGGATGGCAGCAGCCTGTGCATCTGTTTTGTTGTTGCAGACAAGGAAATCAACACTGGAAAGATTGAAATCTTCACCAAGGATCTTCTGTGCCTGCATGGATTCACAATCCTGTGGCAGATAAGAAAGCAGATCATAGTTGATATCCGTCTTCAGATACCCGTACACAGATGGAATCAGAAGCATCACTGCAGCCGCAAGAATCCGATTTCTGTATCGGACAATCCACTCTGACAGTTTTTTCATTTCATCACCCTTCTTTCAAGTACGGTGAACAGTATATGTCTTTTTATGACTATCAGTCAATTATTTGTATTAAAGTTAACTATACACATTGAAACAATTGTACAGACAGTCATTTCCATGTTCATTCAGGAATGATTCAGGTATAATGAATACGTATGAAAAAGAAAGTACTGGAAAATAAAAAACAGAAGGAAGAAAACCTTCTGAAGGCTGCATTCGATCTGTTATCCTGCAAGGATATACAGGATGTATCCGTAGATGAAATCGTCGGAAAAGCAGGAATTGCCAAAGGAACATTCTACCTGTATTACAAGGACAAATATGCAATTCGGGATGCTTTGATCCAGAAGGAGTCCGCCTCCCTTTTCACCCAGGCATTTGATCAGCTGCATAAAAACGACATCCGCAGTTTTGAAGACTCTGTTGTCTTTGTGATCAATCATGTTCTGATGCAGTTGGAAAACAAACTTCCGATTCTGCGATTCATTCAAAGAAATCTTTCCTATGGATTATTGCATTCAAGACTGAAAAAGGCAATGGATGAAGATACCTTTGATATTTTTGATGATTTCAGACAAAGAGCAGAAGCATCCGGATATCATTACGAAAAACCGGAAGTCATCCTGTACATGGTTGTAGAGCTTGCCGGAAGCACATGTTATAACGCCATCCTGAGTGATGACCCGCTCCCGATGGAACAGTACAAACCATATCTGTTCAATGCAATTCGTGCCATATTACGTTCAGGCAGTCAATGACTGCCTTTTTGTATGCAAAAAGATGGATGCTTTCACACCCATCTTTCTTTGATCAGTTTTCTTCCTTCAGGCATGCGCCATTGGATTCGATTACCTTTTTATACCAGTAGAAGGAATCCTTGCGGCTTCTTGCCAGTGTACCTGTTCCATCGTCATGCTTGTCCACATAGATGAAACCATAACGTTTTCTCATTTCACCAGTTCCGGCAGATACAAGGTCAATGCATCCCCATGGTGTATAACCCATCAGATCAACATCATCTTCTTCCACAGCTTTGATCATTTCTCTGATGTGTTCTTTCAGGTATGCAATACGATATGGATCATGAATGGAACCGTCTTCTTCCACAGTATCCAAAGCTCCCATACCGTTTTCAACAATGAACAGAGGAACCTGATATCTGTCATACAGCTTGTTTAATGTATTGCGTAAGCCAACAGGGTCAATCTGCCATCCCCAGTCAGTCATCTTCAGATATGGATTCTTACCACCAGCAATGACATTACCTTCAATCTGTTCCGCATTACCACCTTCAATAGAAGAGAAGTAGTAACTGAAACCGATATAGTCTACCTTACCGCGTCTTAACAGTTCTTCATCTCCTTCTTCCATGACTGGAGCTGTTGTATGCAGTCTTCTCCACATTGCAGTGCATGTATTGGAGTAATAACCTCTGACATGTACATCACCATAGTAATACAGTGCCATCATTTTTTCTCGAACAGCTACCTGATCATCAGGAGAACATGTTGCTGCATAGGTTTCCGGAACAAGAAGCATGCATCCGATCTTGTTTTCAGGATCAATTTCATGACCGATGATAACAGCTTTTGCACTGGCAACAAACATATGATGAGATGCCTGTACAACTGTCTTACCTGTATCTTCTCCTTCTTCAAAGACAATACCAGCCTGATGGTATGGACGAGGGATATTCATTGTGGCATTGATTTCGTTAAATGTCATCCAGTACTTTACCTTACCCTTATAGCGTGTAAAGACTGTTCTTGCGTATCGTTCAAAGAAGTCTACGAGTTTTCTGTTTCTCCAGGAGCCGTATTCTTTCACAAGAGCCAGAGGTGTTTCGTAGTGGGAAATCGTAACAACAGGTTCAATACCATACTTATGCAGTTCATCAAATACCTGGTCGTAGAACTTCAGACCTTCTTCATTCGGTGTTTCTTCATCTCCTCTTGGAAAGATTCTTGTCCAGGCAATGGACATTCTGAAGCACTTGAATCCCATTTCCGCAAATAATGCAATATCCTCTTTCCAATGATGATAGAAGTCTGTAGCCTCATGGCTTGGATACAGTGCTCCTTCCATGATTTCATCATCAATCTGACGACGGACACCATGTCTGGCACCACGTTCAACATCGGCAATGCTTAAGCCTTTTCCACCTTCCAGATAACCGCCTTCATACTGGTTGGCAGCTGTTGCACCACCCCATAAAAAATCCTTTCTTAATTCCATAATCTTTTCCTTTCCTTATTACCCAAAGTGTATCATGATCACCATACTATTTCTGTTTCGTAATAAGGAAACAACTATCTATTATCTCAAGTCAAAAGAATCCCTTATTCATTTTCTTATACACCAGGATTCATCTGACGGACAATCTTCATAAACTTATACGAACTCATCCCTGACCTGCGAATTGCTTCACTCTTACTGAGAACATGGTCTGTTACAAGCTGGTACAGCGTCTGTACAAGACTGTAATCCTTCTCCTGCTTTGCCTTTTCCTTTACTTCCTTAGTCTGCTTCAAAGCATTTTCCTTTGCTTCCTTTGCTTCTTTCATCTCCTTCTGTGCCTTTTCTTTTGCCTTACGTTCTTTTGCGATTTCCTTTTCGTGTTGTTTTCTCAGTTTGGCCTTTTCTTCTTCAAGCCACATTTCCTGTGCTTCATACATATTACATGTCACCTCTTCTTTCTTCTTATTCACTCTGACCCCTACTACCTTATCGATTACTTCCAATGCCTCGCGGGACAGTTTTACCCCTTTCATCTTGTTTGTCAGTTCCTTGAACTTCTTCACATTATTTCTGTACTTTACAAGTAACAGGATATATTTCAGTTCCGTTCTGCACTTCTCAATCAGTTCATCTTCCATCGTATGTGGATCCAGCAAATGCATCTTATAATCCGGGAATGCCCGTATCAGATTTTCATCCTTCAGATCTGTCATATCTTTCAGACTGACTGTTCCTTTCCACTTCTCATGACATAATGAGAGCACCATTGTCAGTACCGGTTCTGTCTTTGTACACAGAATCTTGTGCTTATCTTTTTCATCATATGTAATCTGGTCATTCTTACTCATATTTCTAAGTTGCTTCTCATATCGTCTGATGTCATAATGTGATGATCTGTATGGCATGGTATCATCGTGATAACACTGGAGCTCCAGTCCGGAAATAATCTGCTGGCCACTGCCTGCAATCTTTACCTTCCGCAACAGATCTCTCTGTTTTCCTGCTTCGGATGGATCAAGTTCAATGATATCCTTACCCGATACAATCGGTTCTCCATGATAATATGCAAGATTGAATACATCTGCATATACTTGTGGATCTTTAAAAAAAGCTTTTGCTGCCTGATCAAATTTACCCATGTAATTACTCCTTTTGGTGTCTTGCGATATACCACCTCTAAATATCTAAATACACGGGATTTTTCAAAATGACTCTTTTTTGTCCGGAATCATTGAATTTTTTCTGATTCTGTACAGAATTCCGGTCTGCACACTTATATGATAGCAAATGGAGTTGCTTTTTTCCTTCGCCAGATAGTACACATAAAAAGATGAATGTTCTATGACACCCATCTTTATTTGATCATTCTTCTTCAAACAGGTATGCGCCATTGGATTCAATGACTTTCTTATACCAGTAGAAAGACTTCTTGCGGTAACGGTTGAATGTGCCGTTCCCTTCATCGTCACAGTCAACATAGATGAAGCCATAACGCTTGCTCATCTGCTTTGTACTTTCAGATACAAGGTCAATACAAGCCCAGCTTGTATAGCCCATCAGTTCAACGCCATCTTCTACAATTGCATCATACATTGCCTTCATATGATCTCTGTAGTATGCAATATGAGCATCATCCTCTACAGTGAAGGAACCATTTCCATCCGGTACGAGTTCTTCTTTTTCACCAAGACCGTTTTCAACGATGAATAATGGCTTTCTGTATCTGTCATACAGATCAACCATGGAAATACGTAAACCGATCGGATCAGACTGCCATCCCCATTCAGATGCCTTGAGGTATGGGTTCTTGATTGCTGTTACAGTATTGCCTGCTGTTGTCTGCAGACCTTCAGAATCTTTTGCTACACAGGAAGAGGAATAGTAAGAGAAGGAAATGAAGTCAACAGGATATGCCTTCATGACTCTTAAATCCTCTTCTGTCATGACAATATTGAGTCCATGATTCTTGAATCTTGCCAGAAGGTATGCCGGATATTCTCCAAATACCTGTGTATCGGAATAGCAGTATGTGGAACGCATTCTCTGCTGTGCTTCCAGCTGATCTTCAGGCTTGCATGTGTATGGATAGTATGTCAGCTTTGTCAGCATGCATCCTACCTTAGCTTCAGGGAACTTTTCATGGATGTACTGTGTTGCAAGTGCTGATGCAACAAACTGATGATGCATGGACTGGAAGATGACCTCTTCCCAATTGATACCCTCAAATCTGTCCTTAATGAGACCACCAGTTGTATATGGATGACGGATCATGGAGTCAACTTCATTGAATGTCAGCCAGTACTTGACGCGATCTCCATAACGGTCAACGATTGTACGTGTGAAGTTCATGAAGAAATCGATTGTCTTTCTGTTATACCAGCAGTTGTACTCCAGGCACAGATGTAATGGTGGTTCATAGTGAGAAATTGTAACAAGTGGTTCAATATTATACTTCTTCAGTTCATTGAATACATTGTCATAGAATTTCAGACCTTCTTCGTTCGGCTGTGTTTCATCACCCTTTGGATAGATACGGGACCATGCGATGGACATACGGAATACCTTGAATCCCATTTCTGCCATCAGGGCAATATCTTCCTTGTAATGATGATAGAAGTCTGAACCATGTCTTTTCGGATAATGCTTCAGATCATCCGGATTCGCCAAAGCAATTTCAATGTCCTTGGACAGAACTTCATTCTGCTTTGCATAATCCTGGACGTCAATGTCAAGATGACTTCTAGCAGCATCGGATACAGACCATCCTTTGCCACCTTCGTTCCAGCCGCCTTCAAACTGATTGGCAGCGGTTGCTCCACCCCAAAGGAATCCTTCAGGGAATGTTCTTGTTTCACTCATTATTTTAATGCTCCTTTGACTTTAATAATAACAGGGTATTACCGTTTGTAAATAATACCCTGTTTTAAATACGATTACTGCTGTGCTTCTGCCTGCTTGTTAGCAAGAAGTACGAATGGTGTGTAAATCAGGAAAGAGATGACTACACACAATAACTGTGTAATAACTGCACCGATACTGCCGCCAGATGCCATGAATGCCATGAGTCCTGGAGGAGTTGTCCATGGTGCGTTAACAACCATGGTTCCACAGAATCCGATGGATGTCATGAAGTAACCGAATGCAGAAGTTACGATTGGTGCAATCATGAATGGAATACCCATAATCGGGTTCATAACGATCGGGATACCGAATGTGATTGGCTCATTGATGTTGAAGATTCCACATGGAATTGCAAGCTTACAGATGGATCTGTAATCATCACGCTTGGAGAACAGTAATACAGCGATGATAAGACCTCCTGTAATACCAGCACCTGTTACTGTAGAGAAGCAGGACATGAATGGTGTGGAAATGATGTTTGGAATTGCTTCCCCTGCAGCATAAGCAGCTTCATTTTCAGCAAATGCAGCAAGCAGTACAGGTTCATAGATACCCTTGAGTGTCTGTGTACCATGGATACCGAAGAACCAGAGGATAACAGACAGGAAGATGATCAGCAGGAATCCTGGCAGACCAGTCATGACATTCTTGAGAGGTGCCTGGATGAATGTTGTGATTGCCTGGAACAGTGTTAAGCCAAGGAACTGTTCAAATGCAAATCCGATACCTGCTACAATGATCAGTACAAGTGCACATGGGAACAGGATTTCGAAAGATCTTGCGATGTTTGGTGGAACAGAATCAGGCATGCTGATCTTGAGCTTACCGGAATTTACGATCTTAACATACAGTGTTGCAGATACGACTGCTACAAGCATGGCGACGAAAAGTCCCTGTGCGTTTGTGTAATTGGAAGCCAGTACGTTGTTGATTGTAACAGCTTCACCAGATTCAGCAGCAACTGCTGTAGCAGAAGTTACACAAAGAGAAATAAAACAGGATAAAGCAAGAATGGAAACAACCTTGTCCTTGTTGCCATAGCTTTCAGCTACCTTGGCAGATAACAGAATGACAATACCGATTGCCATCATGTTCATTGTGCCATAGTTGGCAGCTGTAAATAATGGCTTGAACATTCCTAACCACGCAAAACCAGGAATGTTTGCCAAAGACATGTATCCAGGAGTTGTATTACATACAACATTGGAAAACAGTGTACAGAAAGAACCGATAATAATCACCGGCATCAGATCCGTAAACGCGTCACGGATACAGGACAGCAGACGGTTGTTGCTGACCTTGGATGCAAATGTAAGCATTACATCCATGAATTTCTCGTTCATATTTTTCTTTTCTCCTTTTTATGTACACAGTTTACAACAGGCACTTTTAAATAGAACTATGATATTTTTAATAATAAATATATAATATTTCATATATTAAAGGAGGACAGTATGGATTTCAGTTCAATCAGTGCATTTGTGGCAGTTGCGCAATATAAGAACATTTCAAGAGCAGCTGCTTCTCTATACCTTTCCCAGAGTAATCTGTCCGCAAGAATCTCAAAACTGGAGAAGGAAATCGGCTATGAACTGTTTTTCAGACAGCGTGGAAAACATACCGTCGAGCTGACACCCAAGGGTGAACAGTTCATGGAATATGCAAAGCAGATCAGCAATGCTCTTGTGGAAATCGAAAACCTTGCGATCGAACAGGATCGTCAGTTTCTTTCCGTCGGTGCTAATGCCGGAACGCATCAGATCACATTGAATGCATTCTATCAGGACTTCATTCAAAGTCATCCCAATATATGCCTTGGCCTGCATACATATCACTCCTCTGATATCTATAACTACGTCAACAGTGGAAGATTTGAACTGGGAATTGTATCCAATGCCAAAAAGATGCCGGATATCAGTACAACACTGATTTATGAAGAACCGCTTTTCATCGTCGCTAATCACGATTCCCCCTATTACAACGGCATCATGCCCGAGCAGCTTCCTGGCAACCAGGAAATCTTCATGGCATATACTCAGGAATATATCGCATGGCATGAACAGTACTGGCCAGACCAGCAGTATTTTGCACGACTTTCGGATGCTTTTGATCTGCCGACATTTTTCAACAACAACGCCAGATGGGCACTTGTCAACCTTTCCACTGCTGTATACTTTGCCGACAGGTTCAACTGGTCGGTATTCCGCCTTGGAAAAGAAGTACCTAATACAAAATATTATCTGGTAGAGAAAACAAACAAATACAAATCCAATGCAGCAGACATCTACAAACAGGAACTGTTTGAATTTCTGGCGCATGACATCAATCTGATCTCAAAGGTGTAAAACAGATGTTATACTGAAAGTACTACAGGAGGAACATGATGAAAAAACGGATCACTTCCATTTTCTGTGTAATGCTGCTGTTGTCAGGTGGCTGCAGCAGAGCCAATACATCCTCAGTCACGATTAACTATGGCACATCCTCCATCTACTCAAAGGAAGATATGGATAATGCTGTTGAAATCATCAAACAGCAGTTCAGCCAGTTTGAAGGATGTGATCTGCATTCCCTTTCCTATACAACTGATGAAATCAGTACAGATTCAGATAATATCGCATGGATGAATGAGCTTGAAGAAGCAAACGACAACAAAGAAGTCTTTACCCAATGCATCGCATTTGACAGCAGTTTCCATTCTCCACTTCATGGTGGTGGGGCATGGAGAGCCAACGAAGAATACACATGGACATGGTGGCTTGCACGCACTGATCATGGTGAGTGGAAACTGATGACATGGGGTTATTGACTGTATCATTCTGAATTCACATCAGCTTGAATCACTGATCTGTCTGAAAAGGATCTTCATTATAACGAAGATCCTTTTTACAGTTATGCCTTACCGACTTTCATTTCTTTTTTGTTGCGATACATAGCCTGGTCAGCACGTGCAAACACTTCTTCTACCTTGACGTCGGCTTCTTTACGGTATTCCGCCATACCAATGGAGAAACTTGCTTCTCCTTTTTCAAGGCTAAGCTTCTCATAGCAGCCCTTATTCTGTGCGACAAGCTGATCCAGAAGTGCAATTCTGTTTTTGTAATCCTCATCGGTTAATACAACAACAAATTCATCTCCACCGATTCGATATACCGGACTGTGTGTGAATACATGGCACAGGATACGACTGGCATTTTTGATCAGAATATCTCCTTTATCATGACCATATTCATCATTTGTTTTCTTGAGATTATTGAGATCAATGATCACAATGGCAAATCCATCTGCCCCGCCTTCATCCATTAATACCTGCAGTTCTTTCTGTTTATCCAGATATCCGGTACGGTTACCAGTTCTAGTCAGAGCATCTCGGAATGCCTTGATATTCAGATCCAGCGTTTTCTTTTCCATCGTTATAAGTTTTCTATGCATGTAGATGTAATACAGGAATAAACCAGACATGCATGCAATGATCGCAATCAATGCCACAATGACATATAAGGAATGCTCCTTGAGATATTCACTGAAGGAAACCACCGTTTTCTCATACGTGTAATCCATTAAGGATGCACCATTCAGATCTTCCGAACTGGCTGAAATGACTCGGTTTGTGATGTTCAGCAGTTCTGAATTGCCACGTCGTGTACCAATACCTACTTCGACAACATTCGGAAGTTCCAGCATTGTTAATGACTGCATTTCCTTGTATTTCTTCAGATGGTTGAGTGTACTGGATGCAATCAGCATGCTTCCCGCATTTCCATCCAGAATTGCTTTCAGGCAGTCCTGTCTGCTTTCACATTGCAGCATCACGGCATCCGGGAACAGCACCTGTAATGCACCAAGCTGAATGGAATTGTTTTTGGAGTAGGCAATAACATCAGTCATCCCTTCTGCGTTTTCCCCATCATACAGCATGACAAACGTTGTCGTATTCAATGCATCTGAAATCAGAATATCACTTTTTTCCGCAAGCCAGGCATCCTTATACAATGGTCCAAACAGGTCAAGTTTTCCTTCAGCAATATCTGCTGTAAACTGATCCAAATCATCATAGACAACTGTTTCCACTGTAATCCCGAATAAGCCCTCGTACCTGTCCACAAGAATGGAACACAAACCAGTCAGTTCTCCATTTTCATCCACGTCACAATACGGCAGGTTATCATCCAGATACCCTAAGGTAACCTTGTAGTCATGTTCTTTTAGCCATTCTCTTTCCTTCTGGGAAAGATATGTATTGGTTAAGGAAGAGGCTGAAATATATTTGGAATAGGTGACTTCATTGTAGTATGGATCCGCAATCTGTATTTCACGCATTGCCGTATTCAACTCCTCCAGCAGATCAGGTCTTTTCTGATTGACCCCAAAATAGAAATCACTGCTGCCAACAGATACGATTGGCAGATATTTGCCACTGGAAGCCATATCCGTCATAATCATGGCATCCACAACACCAGCCTGCAAATCCGCTGCCATTTCTGATGTAGACGCATAATCAACAATCGTCATGTCCAGATTCTCTTCACTCAGATAATCTTCCAACAGACCATACTGGTATGTCCCTTTGACTACACCAATACTCTTATCACTCAGGGTGTTCAGATTAAACGGATCAATCTGAGTATTACTGCTCATACAGTAGATATAGTAGTTTTCCTTGCCCTCTGGAAGAGAACTGTAACTGATATATTGAGCACGATCTTCGCTATAGGAAAGATCTCCCATGATATCGATCTCTCCGTTTTTCAGCATTTCCAGTAATTCAGAAAAGGAGCCATAAACATATTCATATGTCCATCCAGTAGAATAGGCAATACGCTGCAGGTATTCATAACCAAAGCCTCTTTTGTATTCCCCATCTCTTCCTTCCTGATAATTCTCAAAGATGGCATAACCTACCCGCACAGGCTCATTTTTACAATAAACCTTCGTTGGAAACAGTCCAGCCATCATCAGAAACAGTAATGTACAAATCAGAAATCTGCGCATAGTTCACCTTCAGGAAATAATCAGGCATGCTGTCTGAACTGCTTCATTCAACAATATGGATTCCTGTATCAGTCACATATACCAATAAAGCAGCAAAGTAAAGAAACCTGATAGTCAGTGGTATTATACAATATCCATATAGATCTTTCTATGCCAGATAACAGACTTTTTCCTTATATTGATGCCACCAAAACCGTCTTTTGAACAGCCGATGTATCTTACAGTTATACAATTTTATCAAAATGTAATGAAACGATTGATCATTCACGAATACATATACAAATGTGATCACATTTCATCACAAATTAATCAATGAGTGTTAACATATAACATGTTTATGCCATTGACAATGCAGTACCCGTCAATGATGATGACAGCCAAGAATGCCATCATACATCTTAGAAGGAGATCCAAATGTCAAGAACAAAGAAAAAAGAATTCAAGTCCATGAATATCCTCATGGATATCCACACAAGAGAAAAGCTGGATGCTTATTGTGAACAGACAGGACTGACAATGACAAAAGCCATTGAACGTATTCTTGATCAGTACTTCGATGACTACTTTTCTACCCCTGAAAAAAACTGATCATTCATGTTCACACGATTACTGATCTGGAGGCAGCAATGCGCCTCCATTTTCTTTTGACTTTCATGCATTCAGAGCAGTTCACATCATGGATATCTGTACATCTGGAAACATTTCCTTTCCCATATTTCCTGAGATTCTTCCGGTATTATCACATATTTGTGTTATCATAATTCTAACAGTACACGTATATAGATATATGCTGAGATCATCTGGCACAACAGTGTGCAACAGGTATGCATCATTGAATGATGAATATTGACTTCATTGCCTGTCATATGAATGGTTCTGATCAGATTATTTCAGCTGATTCGAGGAAATTATGCAGAAAAAACAGATAGCTTTACTGGTCGATCAGGCAGAAAACAATTTCAGCATCGAAATCTGCAGAGGTGCCAAGGCAGCAGCTTTGCAGGAAGATCTTGAGCTGTTCATCCTTTATGGTGGCTATGTTGAAGAAACAACAGAAAATTATGAATATCAGAACAACAACGTTTACCCTCTTGCATCAAACGCAGATGGTGTTGTTGTTTCTGTAGCAAGTATCTGTCGATCCACATGGGGAAAACAGGACCTTGTTGATATGTTTTCTTCGACAGCACTGGTTACACTCAATGATGACTTTGAAAATGTATCAAACATCCGGTATTCACCAGATGATGGATTAAGAGATGCTCTTTATTACATGATTCATTTCCTTCATAAAAAGAATCTCATCTTCATTGGTGGACCATTATCCAATAACGGTTCCAATCGAAGAATTGAGATCTTTGAAGAAGTCATGAAAGACCATGGTCTGCTCAAAGAAGATCATCAGATATTCCGTGCCAAGCAGAAAAACAGACAGCAGGGACCACTCATCAATACATTCCTGGATGAAGCTGGAGAAATTGATGCCATTGTATGTGCCAATGATGAACTTGCCATCTGTACCTATGATGTATTAAAGAAACGGAATCTGAAAGTAGGACGTGATGTAGCCGTACTTGGATTTGATGATATAGCGGAAGCTTCCAGAATGAGTCCACCATTATCATCCATTAAGGCTCCAGCCTATATGTTGGGATACCAGGCAGTGCTTATGGCAGCAAAGCAGGCTGATGACCATCAGGTTGTCAAAAAGATCATTCCTTCCTCCTTTGTTGCAAGAGAATCTCTTGGTTTCTGTGATTCAGCAGAACAGAGACTGCAGTCATCGTTAAATGCGATGTTCAGGAATCATGCATCCTTTTCTGAGTTATGGAATACAATCGAAAATTGCCTGACAACAAGAACAGAACAGATTATCACTTCCCCTACCTGTCAGAACTTAAGAGCCATTCTGCAGAATATCTACAACCTGGATTTCTCTTTGATCCAGGATAAGTGTGCTTTCTCTCCATTGTTTCAGAGCATAACCGATCTGATTGAAGATGAGGATGCACTGTTACTTGGCAGACAGCAGATCTGTTATGTATTACGCTGCTTTACGGAAAACCTGATTCAGTATCATAACTTTACAGGTAAGGCAGAACAGATGCAGGCAACCTATTTCTGCGACAGATTAAGTCATACATGTATCCGTGCACTGGACTCTGGTGCATTAGCAAAAGAACAGTATTACAGATCGAGCAATAAGGCACTGAACATTTCCGCTAAACGACTGATGTTATTTGCAACACAGAATGAATGCTGCAGGAATATACTGGAAACACTGCGTGATTTCCATGTATCTCATGGCTCATTATTCCTGTTTGACCGTCCACTGCGTAATGTACGCATGAATCAATTGAAGGAACAGACAATCCGTTATGCAGGTCAGCTTAACGATAACAAAATCAAACTGTATTCCAACAGAAAGCTTTCCATCAAGGATATCCCTGCTACAGTAGCTGAATCCAAAGATAACATTACGGCGATACTTTCCATTTACAGCCAGGAAGAGCTGTATGGATATCTTGCCTGTGATCTCAATCAGATCACAGAAACAGAGCTTGAGTTCTTACGGATTCATATCGGTACAGCATTACACACATTAAAGCTGATCGAAAGCATTGAACGTCAGTCGGAAACAGATCCGCTTACATATCTGTATAACCGCAGAGGATTCTATCGTAATGTATATGATTTCCTGGATACAGTAAACCCGAACGAAAAGGCGTGGATCATCTATGCGGATATGAACAGGCTGAAAGTCATCAATGATGAATATGGACATGATGAAGGAGATATGGCAATTGTAAAAGGAGCTGCCATCTTAAAAGAAGCATTCCCGATCAATTCCATTATTGCCCGCATGGGTGGTGATGAATTCCTTGTCATTGCAAGATTCCCACAGAGCACAGAAGAATCCGATGTTGAAAAAATCATCGAAGAAAAGACAGATGTCATCAACACAAGGATTTCAAGAGCAATCGATGTATCTCTGTCCTGTGGTATCCTCAGAATAGACTCACAGAATCATCGACTCCTGGATGAGATGATCAACGATGCTGATACAATCATGTATCAGAAGAAACAGGCACGAAGAATATAGCCTAGAACAAAAGTCACTTCGTGACTAAAATACAGTAAATTGCAGATGCGTTAGTATCTGCTTTTCGTTATGTTGTATAATTTGTAATTTGTACATAACAATTGATTGCTACCTTTACTCTGATTACCCATATGAAGGTGCTTATACCTGTGATCAGCCAAATTACGATGTTAACAAACCTCGCTTAAAGCAACTGTTCTGGGAAAACTATGAATATGTTCAAGAACTTGAAGCACAAGGTAAAGCCATACCAATCGTACTTGATACACTTCAACAAGCACTTCTATGTCGTACAGAATATCTTGGTTATGATGCTTTTGAATGCCCAAACTGTGGTAATGAGTATGTTGTTTATCATCACTGCCATTGTAAACTATGTCCTTCCTGTGGAGTTAAAACGCAGCGTAAGCTTGCCGTTCAGGCTGATCATATGTGTCTGGATGTAAAACACAGGCATTAATGGAAAGAACGATTCCTCTTGTTTCCAATATGACCTGCATATTACAGAAATGGAACCATATAAACAGGAATATAATGAATTCCGTTTTCCCACTTGTAATCCTTTGTATGGACAACATATCTGTCTTTAATTCGATTGCTGAAAGTATCACAGAATACATCCAGGGATTTGTGATTTCTGTAGTTGCCGGATTTCACTTCTATCGGACATATCTTATCACCAACGGATATCAGAAAATCAATTTCATACAGATGATTTGAAGATAAACTTGGCATTGTGTAATAAAACAGGTTATGCCCTTTGGCTGTCAGCATCTGCGCAACACAGTTTTCATAGATGTAGCTAAGATTTGTATCCAGTTTATCAGAAAGCAGTTTATTATATATGACATTTTCCGTGTAATTCTTATCTTTATATACAAGTGTGATAAACAGTCCTGTATCAGAAGTAAACAGTTTATATCTTCCAATGTCCTTCTCTAATGACATCCCGATAGCCGGATTATTTGCGTGATATCCAATATTCACAGTATAGGAGCTCAACATATCCGGAATCAGTTCACGGACTGTTTCTGAACGTATTCCTGCTCTGGCATTTGATAACACATATCGGGATGTATTGGAACTCAGGCTGGCAGGTATGGAATCAAAGATATCTCCAGCAAGACCGGTACCATCAATTTTGATGAAATCCTCTTCATACAGATCAATGATTTCTCTTTTGGTTTCATCCACTGACTGCAGATAATTATGTTCAAGGTATGTTTCTATTGCCTGTGGCATTCCACCAATCAACATATACAGTCTGAAAATACGCATCAGATTTCGATGCATTGCATTACCTGCAGGTTTTTTCTTCTGCAGTAATAACCGGATCGTATCCGCAGTAATATCGTCTCCTATTGCCCACAGGAATTCCTCAAAATCCATAGGATACATGGATATCTTATGTTCTTCACTTGGTATCAGAATATCTCTTGTATTTTTCCTTATGGATAACAGAGATCCTGTTTCGATGTAGCTGTATCTTCCATCCGCAACAAGATACTTGATTGCCTGTCTTGCCTTTGGAAACAATTGCACTTCATCAAAAATAATCACCGACTCATGTTCATATAATCTTGTTCCCGTAAACTGTTGTAACTGCAGAAAGAAGAAATCCAGATCGTATGTGTCATCAAATAGATCCATAATTGCTTTACTTGTATGTGCAAAGTCAATCAGGATGTAGGACCTGAATTCACTTTTAGCAAACTCTTCAGCGATAGTAGACTTGCCAACACGCCTGGCACCTTTGATCAGAAGTGCATATTTATCACTACGGTTTCTTTTCCACTCCATGATTTCGTCATATATTTTGCGTCTGAATACTGTTTTTGCCATATTGATTTTTACTCTCCACAGAAAGAATAACGCAAATCCCTATTCATGTAAACCGGATTTCTACGTAAATCCCCGTTCATATAAATCATTTTTTCACTTGAATCCCCGTTTATACATCGCCATTTTATACGAAAATCCCCGTTTGTTAATGAATTTCCTGTATTTCGGGATGTTTATTCATTTGAATTGAAGGAAACGGTACATACCTGAAATCATGTACCGTCATTCTTATTCTTTCCATTCAATAATGCAATGCAGTTTCTTCACTATGGATTATCCGTAAATCATATACTGAATATTTACTCATATCTGCAATGGAACATTTCACTTTGTGATCAACACAGCTGTAAGTCACCAATAGCATTGCAGAAATATCATTTTCATCCCAGGATATTCTGAAGGTACTGAAACAATTCATGCAAAAGCTACGATCAGCAACAGAAACAGCGGATGATTTACAACGTAATAATTCCAAAGCAGCGTCAGACCAACACCATCGAAAGAAAAACAGCCTTTACATCCATAAAAGCTGTCTTACCAAAATATCTCTATCGTATTGGTGTAATCAGTGTTAGCACGTGCCAGCGCATCCACAGCAACACATACAGTCATGTATGTCATATCATCTTTTCCTTGTACGAATGAAGTGAATTGACTCAATTTCTTCAGCAAAGTATTGTCACCTTTATCATAGATCCCCTGTTGCTCACTTGCCTTTGTCGCAAGTAAATACATTTTGCCATCATTGGCAGAGATACTGGTATGTGAACCGGTAACGCTTGTATTGGAAACAAACCAGGAAAGTGTTAATACGATAATCACAGTAATTCCAGTTACCATGATGACTCCAGTTTTAAGAAAAGTAAGGAACATGGTTTTTGCCGCATTCAGATGTGCTTGTGCAGATTTCCTGTATTCCTCAGCTGTATGTGGCTTACTGTTGTTTTGGAACAGACCCATGCATTTTCCTCCTTGTAGTTGTGGTGATGGTTTATTCTACCATAAACTATATATACTTTAATAGCGTATAGTCATGAAATGACGTAAAACTGGTGCATCTTACGCATTAAACCTAAATATCTGGTATGAATGTTCAGTTTTATTATCAGTGTATGTTGTTCATCCCCGTATTGATTTCAATCTATACTCATTTTAGAATAATTCTATACTCAGACTGTTCCTGAAAGGAGGTCATACGGTATGGAGTCCAAACACCTTACAATCATTTCCAAAGGAAAGAAAATCATATTGAATACAAGTACAATCCTGTATGTACTGATGGCAGGTAAAACTGCAGAAATACATGTATCCGGTGGCAGAGTATATGAAACAAGAATGACACTGGCTGAACTGGAAGATTTACTGGATGAAGGATATCTGAAGATTCATCGTGGATGTATTGTATCTGTCATGGCAATCCATGACATTACAGATCGGATTAATCTCATCAACGGGGAATCCTTAAGCTATACCGTAAGAAAAAAGAAACAGATCATGGATCAGTTTCTTTCCCAGCAGAAATCCATCATTCATCAGTTCAATGTTTCCGATACTCCTGTCACAACAGAAGAATACAGAAAACACTACAGTGGATTTGATAACATGCCTTTTGCTTTTACGGATATAGAAATGGTATTCAATGAAGAAAAGCGTGCCACAGACTGGATCTTCCGTTATGCCAACCAGGCTCTGGCAAAACTGGAAAAACAGCCATTAGAAAAACTGTTAGGGAGTTCCTTTGGAAGCATCTTTTCCAATATGGATGAGAAGTGGTTGCGGGCATATGAAAGAGCTACCTTATACCAGGAAGTACTGGAAATCATTGATTACAGCCCTGAAATCGATACAACCCTCAAGATTATATGCTTCCCTACCTTCCCAGGACATTGTGGATGCATCCTGTTTGATATTTCTGAGATTACACTTGTACAAAGCAGTGTCGATGCCCAGAATGCATTACTCAGATATCTGAAGAAATCACGTCATTCATCTGATAACCAATAGCCATGGAAATACAATGCATGGCTTTTTTCTTGTCGTTTGATGCCATATCCATGTTGTTTTATTCCATGTATCCATGATTCAGATCATTCCTTCCTTATAATATTAGGATAAGTTACCCCAATGAAAGGAGCGCAGAACAGAAATCCGAATCCCTTCTCTGCATGAATAACCTATGAAAATCCTGTACTTTGACTTATCTGCAATCCTTGTACTGATCGTCATGATTGCATTGCTGTTTCAGCGAAAAGACCGATCAAACTTAACCAATAAACTGCTGATGATGGTATATTTGAATGTACTGGCAACAACCATCTTTGATTTATGGTCTGAAGCATATAATATCTGGTTTCTTGCTACAGAAACAGACAGTACATTCCGTTATTTCCTGTATTACGGCTATTTCTTCAGCCGTAATCTGACTCCACCATTATTCCAGCTGTATTTATGTTCCTTAACAGATACATGGCATATTCTCAAGAAGAAAAAATGGATGCAGCTGTTATTCATTGCACCATATGCAATGGTATGTCTGTTATTATGTTCAAACATATTTTTCCATGAGGTATTCTACTTTGATGCAGATCTGATCTACATCAGAGGTCCGTTATTCTATGGTCTGCATCTATGTGCATTCATGTATTTCCTGTCAGGAATTACCTTTTTGATCCGATTCAGGAAAGTACTTGCTGCAGATAAGCTCACAGCATTAATCTGTTTCTATCCATGGAATCTGATTGCTATTTTGATTCAGGCATTTGTTCCTGAATTCCTGGTCGAAATGTTTCTGAATACCATGTCATTGCTGCTTATATCCAATATCGTACAAAGACCAGAAGAAGTCATCAATCCGATCATCGGGATTCGAAGCCATATTGCCTATACAGCAGATATGAAGAAATCATTCTATCTGAAAAAGCCGGTTCATATACTGATTGCTAAAATCGTCAACTATGAATCATTGCTGACAATATTAGGTAACGATGCATGCAATGGCATGATGAAACATGTATCTGATCAGATGAAAGATGCCTTGATCAGAAAAAACAATACAGCTGAGCTGTATTATCTGGAAAACGGCATGTTTGCTGCTGTATCAGAATCAGAAGACATGCAGTATTACAGAGATGCATCCAGTACATTTGCCAACGCCATCTATGGCTCCTTCCAGTATGGAAAGCTGGAATTAGAAATGGATTCATGCCTGAGTGTATTCAGGTGCCCACAGGACTTTGACAACTATGACAGCATGATGTCATTCATCCATTCTTTCTATTCCTACCTTCCTTCTGGTGGTAACGTTACATTCCTTGAGGATGAAAACGATAACCGGAAGTTCAGCTTCCACTTAAGAAATGAGATTGACCGTATTCTCAGTACAGCCATTGCTGAAAAGAAGTTTGAGATGTATTATCAGCCGATCTATTCCGTAACAGAAAATAGATTCAAATCTGCTGAAGCATTAATCAGACTTAAAGATGAAAAGTATGGATTCATCTCACCACAGTTATTCATTGCTGCAGCAGAAAAGAATGGTACCATTCTTCAGATTGGTGAATATGTACTGGATGAAGTATGCAGATTTATGGCAGAATGCAGTAAAAACAGATTACCAATTGAATACATAGAACTGAACCTTTCCATGAAACAGTGTGTACAGATGGATCTGAAAGACAAGGTATTATACTACCTGGATAAATATGACCTGAAACCTGAACAGATCAATCTGGAAATAACTGAAACAGCAGCAAATACATCCCAGGATGTCGTTGATCATAACATGAGTTCATTATCTGATCATGGCGTATCCTTCTCTTTAGATGATTTTGGTACCGGTTATTCCAACATCAGCAGAATCATTTCCTTACCATTCCATATCGTAAAAATCGATAAAAGCATGACAGATAAAGTATTCGATCCTAAAATCAATGCTGTATTGAAATACAACATCCAGTTATTAAAAGAGATTGGTATGGAAATTGTCGTAGAAGGAGTAGAAACAGAAGATGTACTCAATGCATGTAAAGACATGGGTTGTGACTATATCCAGGGATACTACTTCTCTAAACCATTACCACAACAGCAGTTTGTACAGTTCATCACTGCTCATTGTGCATCATAACTCACATCCACTCCAGCCAGAGTTTACCAGCTCTGGCTTTTTCATGAGCAGACAGAAGAATGAAGCAACATGCAATTGCATGATTGACACTCCAGCGTACGAATGAAAAGCTGACTTATGGTAACCACTGGATATGCAAGTGGAACTGACAATAACAGAATACAGCCCTGTTCCATGAATGACTCATCATTGCAGTACGAGATCTTTTCAATGAAACAATCCGTATTTTCACAATGAAGCACTGCTGATCAGTTTCTTCCTGTTTCTGATTATCGTATTGGTGTAATCAGATTAGCACGTGCCAGCGCATCCACAGCAACACATACAGTGATGTATGTCATATCATCTTTCTGGTATACATACTCAAAGCAGCATACATATTCATCACTGAGATTCTGTCTGCATCCATTGGCATTGAAATACTCCATGATCTTCTTATAGGCATTAGGAATATATTCAAATGCTCTTTTAAATGGATTACGAATGGTAATGGATGCATATTCTGTTTCTTTCTGACTGGCAATTTCCACACCAGGGCATAATGGTACAAAACCATCTGGAAGGATGTATGCTGATACATACCCTCTTAAACCATAACGATTCCGTTGCTCTGCAGATACAAACGGGAAATCCCATCCAATACATGCAGGTTTACCATCTGTAACAGAAAGAAGTCCACTTCTTTGTGCCCATGCTTCCATATAAACATGTACATCATCTTCTGGATCAGGACTGATGATGACATACCTGCCCATTGTAAAGCCAGATACCTTGGTAACCTTGACATCTGAATATACATTCATCCTTTCCACAAGAGTCACTCGTATTAGTTCATCTACCTTGCAATGGAATACATCAGCCAGTTCCACTAACTTTGGAATTTCAGGATACGCCTGATTCATTTACCACTTGGATATTGTCTGTCTGGATACAGACATCTGATCTGCAAACTCCTCCTGTGTGATCTTATTGATCTTTCGTAAATACTGGATGTTCTCTCCCAGGTTCATCATGGTTTCCTTCCTCATTTCCTGCATTCATCATACAGATGAATCACATCCATGACCATCAACCAGTTGTAGCCACTCAGGCAGAACATGCTACCAGTGGTTGCATGCATGTATGCAATAAGGCAACAGAAGCATCCGATACGCCTGCCCTGTTGCCTTATCATCTATTCCACTGTAATTGTATATCTCTCTCCATTAGAACATTCAACCGATACAACACTTTGATCAACCAGCTCAAACAGCCATACAACTTCAGCTGTCATACCTGGCTGTACAGATGCATCACATTGGATTGCTCCTTCTGTTTTCTGACCAGTGAATACCATGACTGTAATTTCCTTACCGTGCTGGAATGCCTTTACATCAAAGACATCACATGGCATGCATGTTTCATCACTGTCATTGGTATATTGGAAGAATACCCCGACAAGATCATGGTCATAACCGACCTGTGTACCTTCTATCATTTCACCTTTGATATATGAAAGTGTATGTTCAGATACCGGATCAGTTTTACTACACCCGGCTGCCAATAATACAAGCAAACACGTTAATACACATGTTATGATACGTTTCATCATATCCTGTTTGGTATATATAAATTAGCTCATCCAGCTGAGTCAAATCTATATACATCTCCTTTCTCTTCCGGCTTAGTTTCGGCCCGGAAACCGAGTAGAATTGAGATTGTGAATGCGTACTTGTATCTCATATTCTTGTAGCTTTGACTACGTGGAGGATTATCTGGCCGCTTCGTTGTATGGAAACTGTAATTAGTTAGATGAGCCCTTCTTTTATTGAAGTGAGTTCACATTTCGAACCATATTCTCTGATACTTTTGAAACGGCGGTACTGGTATTCGTCACTTATATTTTTGAAAGGAGTGATACCATGATTAACATCGGTATTGATGTCGGTAAATTCAAGCATTGTGCTTCTGTCATAGATGACAAGACCGGCGAGATTCTTATAAAGCCTTTTTTCTTCAATAACGATCAGAAAGGCTTTGATCTGTTCTATTCTAAAACCAAACAGTATATTCATATAAAACATTCCGTTGGTATGGAAGACACTGGTCATTATATGATCAATCTTACAAATTTTCTTTTGGATAAAAAGTTCACTGTTAAATTTATCAATCCCAGATCTACTTGTCTCAGACGTAAAGAACTTGGCATGTCAGCCAAGAATGATCGCAAAGATTCTATTCTTATTGCAGAAATGCTCAGTGAGAAAAAATCCTGGAGATCTGTAACTCACACAACACAAGAAACTGATAAGCTTCGTGAAATCACACGTCTGTATTATCAGTTACAGGAACAGCAGAATGAAGATATGAATCGCCTTCAACGTGCTTTGGATATTGTCTTTCCTGAAGCAAACAAGCTCTCCTGGACACGCTATTCTAAGGCCTATATGCAATTCTTAGCCAAGTATCCTACTGCTGCTTCTATTGCCTCTGAAGACATCCGCAATCTTCGTAATGCCCTTAAAACTGACGGACGTGGCAGACAATGTAAGCTCACTGCTGAAGATATCAAAGAAGCTGCCAAATGTTCTGTTGGTGAAGATAACATTGCGGTTGCACTCGAAGTGCAGTCAATCATAGCTATTATCAACACTCGTAAGCAACAAATCGAAAAGCTGGAAAATAAAATAGAAGAATTCAGCCTGAAACTAAACTCTCCTATCATTTCCATCCCTGGCATTTCTCACATAACAGGAATGACCATCATTGCGGAGATTGGCGATATTCACGATTTTTCAGACGCCGCACATCTGATATCTTATGCCGGCATGGAGCCCCTCGTACACCAGTCTGGGAAATACGACGCTGCACATATGCCAATATCCAAACACGGATCTCGGTATTTGCGCAAAGCATTGTATCAAGCGGTTTTTACCGTCTGTAAATATTGCTCAACCTTCAATGCTTATTATACCAAGAAACGCAATCAAGGTAAAACACATCGTTGTGCACAAGGTCATTGTGTACGCAAGCTGTTACGTGTCATCTACAAGCTTTTAGCGAACAATATTACATTCGATGAAAATCTAGTCAAATAATTGACTATTAGAGTCCGGCGAAAAGGGCCAAATATAGTGCACCAAAAAGAGCCAAAACAAAACATACTTTCTTATCAATGGCGAGCTTATGCCGCGAAAGCCGCTTGAAAGCTAGGGGCCTCCCTGCTACACTTGTGTGCTCCGGTGTTGCCAAGGGGCTTTATTTTCGCCAGCGGAGCGCTTTTGAGGGTGCAGGGAGGCGGTACCTGGCTGTCAAGTGGATCGTGGAATAACGAAGCCATGATAAGCACCGTCATATAATCAATGGCCCAAATCAATGGTCTGAAAATGGCCCTTTTTGCCGGACTCTAACATTGACAAATACTTACAGAATAATCAATCACATAGTCAAAGCTACAACTGTAGTTGTTTTGATAGTACTTTATTCACAATTTCAAAGATCAGTTTGGGATTCTGCTGGATTTCTTAACATTCCCTAATATCTTTCATTTATCACTTGACTTCCTTATAGTTAAATCCTCAATATTTCTTTCTGTAGTTACCAAGGCATGTTCCATCTTCTGTTTTCCATGCCATGTTACCATCCATATCTTCCATCCTCCATGATTGTAGTGAAATAGTCTAAATATCTTTCATCTACAATTATAGAGGAATCCAGAAGATTAGAAAATCCGCAGGAATATTTGGCGCTTACAATCAAGGTAAAGCCACTGTGCCAGCCTTCGGGCTGGCATTATTTTGTCCAGAGGACTGGTTATTTACCATATACTGACATGAAAGCCATGAGTCGTTGTCTGAATTTTGGTAAGAGCGTCATGGATAACAGCCCGTCCAGCAAAAAATGCTGTATGTGCGGAAAGGTGAAAAAAGAACTGAAATTATCCGAGCGGATCTATCGCTGTGACTGTGGAAGTGTCATGGACAGGGACAAAAACGCAGCAATCAATATCCGTGAAGAAGCGCGGAGAATGCTGACTGCATAGGCAGGAAGCAAAAAAGAAAATACGTCCGTATCCGGACAAAGTAATAAAAATGCCCGTATCCGGGCAAAAACAATCGCGGGGCACGCGAGGGTAGCCTGCAGATACTTGGCTCATGAGAGCCATTGAACAGGAAGCCCCCACTTCATAATCTTTGATTTAAGTGGTGGGAGCATGTCACTACAATATGATATATGCCCGTACTACTGAAACGCCGTGGTTTTCTTGCCATATTTTTCACCTCTTCGTATGGTCTTAGAAATACTCCTCTTTGTGTGGTTTCAAACTACCTTGCGTGGTTTAGAGAGTAGCCACAAATAGAACGGTCACCATAAAAAACCAGGGGACGGATGCACCACTGCTCCGTCCCCTGGGCCGCCCTGGGCCGCGATTATTCTGGCGAAACGCTTATGCTTTGACCAGCAGTAAATGTATTGCCATTCAAGGTTGCAGTATAACCATCTGATATCGTATCTTCCTTAATAGATATATCCTTTGTGGTAGATACAGTCACAGTATAAGCCGTTGCTTTATCCTCGAATTCAACTGCTTCCTCACCTATCTGGGGATAGTCTGTATCCACGATCGTTGTCAATCCATTTGCTTCAAGTTGAGGCAAATCAAATGTATTCACCACCGTAGTTTCCTTTGGCAGAATATAATGGTAATCCAGTATTCCAGTTCCACCCGCAACCGATGTATCATCATCTGTTGCAGCCTGTTCTACTCCATCAACAGTTACTTTATACGTTCTGTCTTTTAGTGCCCCATTCTCTGTCGTCTCTGTGATTGTCGTAATCGTGGTTTTTGTAACCTTTGTTGTCGTATTATACTCGATCCTTGTAATCTTCTTCTCCGTAACAACAACTGTACTTTTGGGGAAAACTGTCATTGCATTTCCACCAGAATCTTTCAAAGTCAGATCATCACCTTTGTAAACGGCTGTCCCTGCACCTGAGAATGTAACCGTGTCGTTTTCCCGTTTAATCTCTACTGTCTGATTGTCGTCATTTAAAGCCACAGCCACGGAATTTGTATCGACAATCGGCTTACTATCGGTCGAAGTGACCACCTGTAACCCCTTTGGATATTCATAAGTATTCGTTGTTGTGGTGGTTACTTCGGTAATCTCCTGACACTGAACCTCCTGTGAATTTGCTGAGATATCCAAGTAAATGAGATATGCTCCAATTCTTCCGTCAACTGAACCTAACGCATACTCACCGGCATTTGCAGGCACCTCAAAATAATACAGGGCACCTTTATAGCCATTCGACGAAGTACCTACACAAGTGCCAAGGTCAGGCTCCATAATCCACTTCAGATCAAAAATCAATTCTGAATCGTCATGGGTCTTACCATCAGAGCAAATATTGTTTACCGAATCCGCAAAAAGATATGCATAGGTTTCATTTCCCAAATCATAAATCTTACTGATTTGTCTGATTGCAGTAATGTCACCATTTTCATCGCGGAATATTTGATGCAAAGAAAAGAATGTATTATTGTTCGTAAAATAGCTGCCCGCAAAGAAATTTATGAAGCCTGCTTCCTTTAAAGTAAAATCAATACAATCTCTGGGCATCTTAAAGTCATAATAATCTTCATCGTTGATAACAGCATGCGGAATTGTCACAACATTATCAACACTAATTTCCGCATCCATAAAATGAAGACCATATAAGTATCCGGTCTTACTTGCGTTTAGATGACTATGCAAAATATCTCTGGAATCCTCATACTTTTTCAGTCCCAAGGTAGTGTAGTCTATTTTTTGACTATACTGCTTACTAAGTGTTGTATTGACAGAGGTATTATTTTTATTATAGTTATCCTTAATGCGGACATACTTACCCCCTGACTGTGCTGTAATTGTCACAATTTCCAGGTTCGTTCCACCTTGAGCGGAGTACTTTTTATCTGACGCATTATTATTAGAATAATAAAGATGACTAAAGTTAAAGAAATCAGACGAGACTCGAATATCACCCGAATTCATCAGATAATTTGAGTTGGCCGAATTCGCATAGTTCGAATCCGTATATTGCGCACCACTGATGATATAGCCTGTGTTATTGCGTTGAACCCCGTAGCCATCCTTCGTGTCTGCTGCCAGAGGGACAAAAGAATCTGGCGTCAAATAGCTGCTGTCTTCGTTGATAGTTGTTGTTGTGGTCTGCTCATAAGTGCCATTCTCATTCTCCAATTCAACGGTAGTGGCTGCCTCCATTTTTCCTTCCTGCCGGGATGCAAGCGAGCCATTAATATATTTTTCTATCACAGCTCTCGTTACATTCTTTGAAGGAGTTAACGACCAAGTACTTCCATTCAAATAAATATAATAGTACGTACGCCAAGACTTAGTATAACAGTAACCACTACTATCTATATACCATGATGTATTCCCTCCAGTTGAAATGGTAAGACTAGTATTGTCCCAACTCCGGCTCAAATTTAAGTAATAAGTTGTCTCATTAGAGACTGTTGACAGGTAGTTATTGCTATACGTCCACAAAGATGCATTTGACTGATCCGTTGTCGTGATGTCCCCATTCTGTACGGACAAATAAGAATCACCCGAGGAAATCGTATATTGCTCTGGCTCTGCGTTCCAGCTTTCATTGTCAAACAACAAATAGTAGTTTGTTCCATTGTTCTGACAATAGATGCCCTTCTCGTCGATATACCACGTTGTTTCCGTGTTAGCGTCTAATCTATTATTATATCCCAGATAATACGTTGTATTCCCATCTGAATACGATATCCTATACCCTGTTCCACTACTGGTAAAGCTCCAATGTGTCGCTTCTGCTTCTGTCTGCGTATTTGTGAAGACACCATTACTACATACCAGGTAATTCGTTCCGTCTGTAATATAATAATACTTTGTCTGCGGACTTAATGACCATTCTCCTGCATCGCTGCACGCAAGATAGTACTTTATTTCGACAGAATCACAATAAATAAAGTTACTAGCCTTACTCCATATCGTATCGGGGGTTTGCGATATAGAAAGATCATTATTATTTCGGTTCAAGTAATACTTCGTATTATCAATATATGTAAAGATATACCCGTCTTCCGAAGTAATATCCCAGACAGATGAACTCTGGCTGAGTGTTACACCATTTGTTATTCCGCTTCCGTTCGCGGTAAGGTAGTAAGTTCCGTTTGAAATATAAGTTCCTTCATACGCGACCAGTTTTGTTTGGGTGGTAGTTACCGTTTTAGAATATGGAATCTCTTTTTCACCATACAGCAGTACGAACGATTTATCACCAGTCGACCTTTTACTGAATGTCACGCGTCCGGCATTTGTCTCTGAATTGATACTACTATCATCATATGAAATAATATTATTATTCTGCGCAGTGGTAACATTCTCTGTGACAGTCCGGTTGCCATCAATATCAATTACGACAGTTTTTTCCGTGGAATATGTAACTGGTTGTGCCTGATCATACATTCCACTGAGTCTTGTATACAAATCCTCCATCGAAATCGATCCGCCCCAGGCATCACCAGAATCTTGATTCTGAAACTTGGATAACTTCACCACGGGCGCAGCCTGATCCACATAGACCACATCAACCGTATCTTTATATGCCTCCGTACAATACCCAACCAAAGAATAATCCGATAAATTAGATGTATAAGATAATGCGGTAACTGTACCGTCAATCTTGATGTTTGAGTCAATAACTCCCACATTCTCCACGGTTCCGTTCACATACCCCACAGCAACGCCAATGAGAGAATCACTTGTCTGTGTCTCTACGGTTAATCCGCTTATATAAAGATTTTGCACCTTATTCGTAATACTGCTATACGTATAGCTTCCGAAAGTCGCATTCGACTCATTTCCGATTGTAGCTTTATCAAGTGTTCCAACCACACCAAACAGGCCGATGATCTCCACATTTTCGACCTCATTTACATCATCTATTACTAATGTATATGGTAAATCTTTAATTGAAGTTCCGCTGCCGTTAACCTTATTAGTAACAGTTAGCCCACTAACGCTATGACCACATCCATCAAAATTACCCAAAAATGGATTTACTGATGTGCCAATTGGAGGCAATACATAACCAGTCATATCAATATCTGCTGACAGATAAAAATATGTTGTCGGAATCGCAGTCCCTCCCTCTTCCGGTTGATTAAAGTAGCCCATATACTGAAGCCACGCCAGATTATAAAACTGCTCTGCAGTCTTGATCTCATATGCACAGCCTTCTTCGCTGACGATATTTCCTTCTTCGTTATACTTGGCATGTTCAGGACCTGTTCCGTCACCGGATTCAAAATATTTGGTCAGATAGGTAACTGCACCATCAATCTGATTTAAGTTCACTTTATTCGAATCGTAATACCAGGCAAAAGTTCCTCCAACGAGCAGGATGAGCGCTGTACATACTACTGCAATCATGGTTGTGATTTTTGTTTTTTTCATGCCCGTCATTCCTTTCATTTCATATTACTGTGTTGAGACAGGTGTAACCTGCAACATGCTAAGATCCCCTACAAATGACAGAAGCTGGGTCTGCCCCAACTTTCCTACCTTAAAATTTCTTTCATGGTTTTGAAGGTACGCTGCAGTTAGATGTTTCTCGTAATCAATCTCAACATAAACATATAAGATTTCATCCTCTGTCAATTCATAACCCGCATCGAGACTCCAGGTAATCTCATTCGTTGTCTTTGTGACTGTGTAGATTTTTCCAGATTTGGTTTGTTCAGCAAATGTATACTGCCCGCCAATAGCATCAAAAACGACTTCTGCTTCCTCATAAATTTTCTGTGCGTTTTCCCGCGTACTCTTGTAGTCTTTTAAAGATGGGATAATAGCAAACTTAAACACTGCTATATTTGTCAGGTAATTAATGATTTTGTTCTCCTCAATGTGAAGATCAGTGTTTGTTTCCTTTGCCTTAAGACCATACTCATCAGAACAGTATTCACTCAGTTCGTCAGTATTTGCTCTTGACAGAGTGAACCTAAGTGCCTGTTTATCATCTACACATGTTCCGCTGACTGGAATTCTCAGGATAACAGCTGTGTCTGCATTACGCCCAAATACCGAGTCATAAGTTGACAAAGTTACATTTTCCAGTGAATTTAATACTTTATATGTTTTATTGCCGTCACTGGTGCTACGCATAAATATGGTATAGTCCCCAAGAATCGCATCACTTTCTTCTTCAGTAATAATTTGATTTTCTTTACCGTCTGTTTTCCTGTTGTTGGAAAACCAGGAATACGATCCAATAATAAGAAGAAAACTTGCAAGCAACAACGTAAAAGAAAGCAGCTGTGTTTTCATCCGTTTCGACCATTGATTATTTTTTCGCATTAAATCGCCCCCTTTATTACGTTGCGTTTTCTACGCCAACAAGTGAAAATGTTACTGCCACAGGAAAATCAATTCCTGCGGTGATTGTCTTAAGTGCCTGTGCATCAGTTCCTTCCAGCCAAACATACATATCAAGTACAAGTCCAGTACTATTGGCTGTTCCTAACATTTTTGAATTGTTCTGAGTAGTATATTCATTATCGCTCTCTGCGATTTTAACTGCTGTAATTTCTTTTATGGTTCCAGAGTCATAATAGGCAGTAATATTCGCTATATCAGCTGCCGCTGTTCCGTTAATCCCTTGATATACGTCATCACTAGCATACATACTATTCCCTTTGCCCTCTTCTGCTTCGGGGACATAATATACAAGTACGTTACCTGTAATATGATCAACAATCGCTATTCTAAGTGCCTTCTTGATCTTATCAGCTTCTGCTTTTCCAGCATCTGTAGTTACGCTATCTGCATAACTCACAGTGATAGGATTATCAGGATTTAAATACACATCCAAAGAACCTCTATCTGTATAAACATTAAAAGGTTGTTTATAGTAGGCGGTATGCGATTTATTGAAACTGTCTGTATAGGTCACAGCCATGTCAGCTTCCATGTCAGCTTCATTCTTACCTGTTACTTCGCCATAACCGGATACAATGGGCCTGGTAGCAATACCATCGCCACCTTCTTCCGAAGGAACAACCTCTGCTACCCATTCCTTAGCATAATACCACTTCTTACAATCTACTGTCGATATAGGATACAGGCCTTTGCTCTCATTACTGGCACTTCCTGCCACTGAATCATAATACTCCTGGGTTGCTCTTGTTCCCAAAGCTATAAAAAGCGAAGGTGTCTGTGTTTCAGAAGTTATAGAACTATTCTGTACTGAAACCTCCTTATTATTTGCAAGCCATCCCAAAGTTAATGCACCAATTGCTACTAAAGCAACACAAAAAAACATTCCCGTTCGCAAGAATATCTTCCATTGTGATATGAGAGCATTCTTATGAGCCTCCGCAGACGCTCTATATTCTTCAGCAGTTTTATTAGAATCATTACGGTTAAACACCATCATAATTAACTCTTCCTTTTGGGGGCATTTTCTCAATTGTAAAATACCTTGTCCTTTGGTAATGTTTATATTTATTCCTGACAGCAAATTTGATTAAAATCACACTTCAATGCGTAAATACTATCAAAAAATCCACCAAAAATCAAGAAAACTGCATTATCCATTGTGAGAATCAAATACTTATTATGCATATAATACTACCAACAGGACTCCCCGCATCTCGCAACGATGTGCCCCAGGTATAGTGTCTTTCTTTCAATTAGCTGTCATCAAAATGACGCCTCCACTTCCCGTCAAATATATAGAGCTGAATTTGTCCATGAAGCAGTGCGTGCAGACGGATCTGACGGATAAAGTACTCTATATTTTTCCAGACCACTTCCTCATCAAATTCTTTTTGGAATTTCACGACCTGTCTCTGTGACTCTTCGGAACCTATTCGTGATAATTCTCGTAATATCCGGCTATCCTGTTTTTTAATCTTTCAAACAATGGATAGTATATTTTCACAATATCTTCAAACTTTTCCATCGCAAGACTTCCATCATAGTCATGAGCCAATTGATTTCTTACACGAAGCATCTGCATCCACTGATCACTATCAATGATTCTATTCACAAATGCCTGCTGCAAGGTTTCTCTTGGAGAACCTGTTGCAAAGTCAAGAACTTCCATCTGCTTCACCAGGATATCCTTCATGACCTTCCATGCAATATCAAATGTCAAATTAAAATTTAATACGGTTCCTTCTAAAACAAAATCCTTTTTGGGGTCTGCATATCTGCTTTTTTCAAGATTCTTCAAACTTTTGCAAAAAGTATTGTAGCGATTAATATATTTGTTTTCCATATTTTTGTATATCCTCCAATAAATATTCGTTCCGAATACTATCATAGTCAAAAATATCAATTTTGCGAAGCGTGTCAATTTCCTCCAGATCTTTTTCCAGTTTCAATATATCACCACATCCATACACTACAAAATCAATATCACTGGTCGGCAATGCTGTTCCGGTTGCAAACGAGCCAAACAAATCCAGTCTTCTGACCCCATTTTTTCTACAAATACGCTCCACTTGTTCAATTAGTTCCCGAATCGGCATTACATTCATTTTTTCCCTTCCTTTATTAAGTAATAACATCCACCGGGGACAGACAAAAAGCCATTTTCTTCGTCCCCTTTGGCTCATTTTCTCTCTATTATATCTGTATTTTATCAAATCCTTGAAAGAATGCAATCGTACATACGTATGTGCCTTTGATTTGTCTTCCCCAGTCATCATCATTAACGAGGAGAGCGCAATTGGCACCGATTTTATGAGCTCCAGACGTTGTAATGATTCTGCTTTCTTTCAAATGTACTTGTTGCCAAAGTCTGCTCTCCTCCTACAGGGCTGTCTGTTGTTGCAGCGTCCTTTCCCCGCCAGGGCAGGACATTGGATCTATCCCCTTCAAAATATAATATGGATACCTTTACTCATAATTTGATCCTCCATTTCTTCACAACTCAAAGATATTTCGTTGCTCTTTAAGTCATATATCCGGGTTCCCAAAATTTTAATATTACCATTTCCGCCAAACTTTAATACTTCTACCAACGATTCCCTATCTGTGACATATTTTTCTGCATATAAAATCTGTACCAGCTTTGGTGTGCTGAATATGATAATCTTTTTTCCCTGAAACTGGCGATTCGTTTTCTTAAACAGCCCATCTATCTTTCCTGCTGCTTCTTTATCATCTGTAATGATGCAAAACTTTCCATCTTCTTCACCTGGAAGCTGCGACAGAATATGTAGACAAATCACAAGCAATTCTTTGCCAAGGTTATCTCCTGACTCCTTATTGGCCCTTACCGAATAAAAGAATTTATTATATACTCCTCCCTATATTGTCCAGATTCCGTCCCTTCATCACCACATCGTTCAAGGCTTCATCTTTATCAAGCGTTTTTGCGAAAGTGCTTACAGGGACCTTCATCATCCTCACAGACCAGACCAGGATATTGTTAATGGTAGCATTTGTACTAAAGCAAATCTCCATTACTCCTGTCCAGCAATCACGAACCGTTCCCTGACTTCTTCAATGTATTTTCTTACGTTCTGCCCCCAGCTGTTCTTTTAAAATCTGTATTTCTTGTTCGGCATGATTAGCTCTCTCTTCTGCAAAAACGGCTCGCAAGCGCTCTCTTTCGGTGTTCGCCTGTTCTTCTTTCCGTCCCTGTCTGATCAGCATTTTTTCCCATTCTATCATTTTCATATAGTTTAACGACACCTCCCTGTGCTGTTTTACTGCATTAACCATCTGATCTATACTTTTCAAGCTGTCATTGACGGCGTTTTGTCGTCGTATGTTCCATATAATGCAGTAACTGGCATACTTCTTTCGGCGGGTTTCCCGCTGTTCCTTTTGTGTATCCGTCACATCCTCTCCCCAAGTGAGTGTGCCATCCTTGTCAACGGTGTAATTGCCAATCCGGTAGGCACAGGTTGGTATCCTCATGTATTCTGCCTTTTCACCCAGGATTTCTCTGATTTCCTTTACCAATTCCTTCCGATCTCTTTCCCGAAGGTCAAAGCTGACTGGCTGTTTCTGCTCTATGGCTTGGCAGAATTCCTCGAATCCCATGTGACCACTCTGCTTCATCATCTCGCTTGCTGTGTTTAATTCTTCCTTTGTCCAATCTCTGCTCATCTGCAAATCCTCCATTTCGTTTTGGTAGGTGTATATTCGCTCTGATGGCAGAGAATAGCAAGTTGATTTCAACACATAATTACCACAAAAAAGTGTGCCACAGACTGTGAATAATTCTATCGGTTCTCGAAGACAAGCAATATATCCTTCATGCCCGATCTGTACAGAAAATCCCAACATAAAACCCACCGCCAGTTTACCGCACTCACATAGCGGTCTATTTGAACCCTCACCGCTTTGGACAGATTCAATTTCTGTATTTCTGTAAACGCCACATAGTCTGTACCTGTTAAACAATCCCTAATAGTGTCATGATACATCCATATAAGTGATGATGCAGGAATGTTCCTGAATTAACGAGTCTGAAGAAACCTCAGGTTTTCCAGACTTCCTTGGAGGTATGTATGGATAAAATCACACATAAGATGCGTCATGAATACTGGGAGCGTATTATTACCCAATGTAACCAGAGTGGTATGCAGAAAAAAGACTGGATGCAAGTGCACAATATCAATCCCAAGACTTTCTATCGATGGCAGAAAATACTTAGAGATGAGGCTGCCATTACTCTTCTGTCTCCTGAACAAGATAAATTTCTTGAGCTGAAGGTACCAGATCTTCCAGAAATGACCGCACCATTTGATGGGTGTTCAGCCATGATCAGAAAAGGAAACGTCAGTATAGAGATTAATGATTCTATTACGGATGAATTTCTATCTCGTATTATCAGGGTGATGGCTGATGCTTAGAGAAAAGGTTGGCATATTGTAGAAAAGCACTTTATTTCCTAACGTAAGTGATGGGATTAGTCAAAATA
>CAMCSA010000011.1 GCA_945877405.1 uncultured Erysipelotrichaceae bacterium
GAAGCTGTCCTTATTAAGTTTCCCACAGTTTTATATTCCCATGAATAATTCAGGTTATATTTGATCATCACAAAATTGTAACCACTGGGAAGGGTGTCGCTTCGGTGATATCCTTTTCGTATGCGTATTTATCATTTGGATACACTGATATTTGAAAACACATTTACATTCATACTTCAGTTTGGCATAATATGAAGCATGAATGTAAATGTTTTTGTGAGGAGGTGTGTACCATGGATCAGATTTGGATGAGAATAAATGAATTGGCCGAGGCAAATAACGGGTTTATCAGGACAGCGCAGGTTGAAGAACTGGGCATCAGCAGGCCCATGCTGCGCAAGTATACCGATGCCGGTAAACTGGAGCAGGTACGCAAAGGACTATATGTGCTCACCGATGGTATTCCGGATGAGTATGCATTGTTGCAGGAGCAGTGCCGGGATGCTGTCTTTTCCTATGGCACAGCACTGTATTTGTGTGGACTCTCAGATCGAACACCGCATGTATATGACATTACAATTCCGAGGGGGAAAAATGTCACCATCTTGAAAAGAGATAATCCTGACTTGAGGTGTCACTATTTACCGAGGGAATTCTATGAGATCGGTATTACACAGACACACTCTCCACAAGGGGCTGAAGTGAGATTGTATGATCGGGAACGCTGTATTTGTGATTTGATCCGTAACAAAGAACAAATGGATATGCAACTGTACTCTCAGGCAATTAAGGATTATTTCAAGACAAAGCCCAACAATCGGAAACTTCTGAAATACGGAAAGCTGTTTGGAATAGAAGATAGAATCAGGATCTATATGGAGGTATTGTGATGAAAACACCAGAGTAATTAAAAGGAACGATTCGCAGCATGGCAGCAAAGAGGAATCTTCGGGCGCAGGAAGTGCTGCAAATGTTTCTGTTTGAACGGATTTTGGAGCGTTTGGCTAAATCAAAATAAAAAAAGAATTTTATTCTCAAAGGTGGCCTGCTGATATCTTCAATGATCGGTATCAGTGAGCGGACTACGATGGATATGGATACTACCGTTCGAGGAATCCAGATGGAAGAAGATGATATTGTTCGATTGTTAAGGAAATCCTGACGGTGGATGTTGACGACGGTATCCTGTTTGAATATGAGAGCATTGAGCCTATCCGGGAAGAAGATGCTTATAATAACTTTCGGGTACATTTACGCGCAAAATACGGCAAAATCGACACTCCTATGAAGATAGATGTAACAACCGGTGATGCGATCACTCCAGCGGCAGTACAGTATGACTTTCCGATGCTGTTTGAGGATAAAACGGTATCAGTAATGGCCTATACACTGGAGACGGTGTTGGCCGAAAAATACGAAACGATTATTCGTCGGAATATCAGTACCACGCGAGCGAGAGATTTTTACGATCTTCACACGCTGTATCGAAGCAGGAAATCAGAGGTTCGCATTGATGTTTTCAGAGCTTCTGTGTTACATACAGCGCAAAAGCGAGAATCCGTTGAAGATATCAAGGATTGGAAAGACATTCTGAAGGATTTGCGCGAAGAACAGCAGATGTATTTACTGTGGGATAACTATTTATCTGAAAACAGGTATATCGGAAACCTGGAATTCCATGTAGTTCTCGATACATTGGAAGATGTGGCAGAGGTGTTGAATTTCTGAACAGTAAAAGAATGTGAGGAGCAACGTTTATCATAGCGACAAGGTTCATAGCCGATTGGTTTTCATAAAAGATACAACCGGCATTTTTATCTTTCATGAGTTAGTGTACACTGATTCAGTTTTATTCTGATTTGTGGTATATTCTAATGCGTGAAAATAAAGAGGGTGAAACCATGAGTGAACTGATCATCAATCGAGCTATTCTGCATGTCTATGATTTTCTGTCAGGGAATGTAGCACCAAGTGAAAATGTATTGAATTTGGAAGATAAATGGATTCAGGGTTACCTGAACAGCCTTGTACGCAGATGTCATTATGATTCCAGAATTCAGGAAGGATCTTTTCATTCTGACAGTACATACAGCCAACTATATGAATCCTTTGCATCAGGGGATGTATCCTTTGTGGAATATACACAGAAAACAGGTGACTATGTTGGGGAATATCTGAAAAATACAGATGCACAGTCTTATGATGTTCTGTTTGTGGATTATCGTATGGATGAAACACCATATATCGGCATGTATCTGCTGGAAAACCAGAAAGCCTATACCCATTTCTGTGGGGCGGATTCCACCGGTAATATCAATAACACAATTCAGTATCACTCCTGTGTACTGCCATCGGGATCAAAGAAGATTGCATCCTTTGCCTTATTGAAAACCATATCCTGTACAGTCAGTTTCTGTGATGAAACAAAGTGGACACTTGGAGATGTACAGGTTATGAAAGATCTGATTCTTGCCTGTGACAGTAAAAGAAGCCATAAGGAAGTGATGCTGGATGTACAGGAAGTTGTATCTGAAGTTGCTGAAAAGTGTGATGAAAACCCGACCATCCTTTTATCCAAGTATAAAAACTATGTACAGAATGCATTACAGGAAACAGATGCCATATCGGTTGAAGATCTTGCGGTACATGTATTCAACGATACTGAAAAGATGCAGGATACATTTATTTCCACATCCATGGAACATGAACTGCCGCAACAGTTACCGGTAACAAGCAATACCGTGCGTTCTACCATGAAAAATCAGAAGATTCGTACCGATACGGGAATTGAACTGACATTCCCGACTGAATATTTTGAAAACCCTGATTTGATTGAATTCATCAATCATCCTGATGGAACCATCTCCATTGAGATCAAAAAGATCGGTAAAATCATTAACAGGAAATAATGGAAAAGAAATACTACAACAGTTTTCCGGATTACTGTAAGAAACAGTATGGCAGAAAACTGTACAGAGTGGCGTTGGACGCAGGGATGAGCTGTCCCAATCGGGATGGTACGATTGGAACGGGAGGCTGCATCTTCTGTGATGAAGGTGGCAGTGGGGATTTTGCCATCCGATATGATGGTCAGAAACTGGAACAGAAAGATCTGATCTATAATCATCAAAGCTGTAAGCCAGGGGATTATATTGCCTATTTCCAGTCTTTTACCAACACTTATGCACCAGTTGAAAGACTGGAATATCTGTTTGAGCATGCTTTGCATGATCCTTTATTTGGTGGGATTGCCATTGCGACCAGACCTGACTGTCTGGATGAAGAAAAGATATCTTTGTTGAAAAGGCTGAAGGAGAAATATCCTGAAAAGTGTTTCTGGGTAGAGCTTGGATTACAGACCATTCATCCTTCTTCTTCCATTTTTATCCGAAGAGGTTACCCGTTATCTGTGTTTGATGCATGTGTAAAAAGGCTCAGACAGGCGGGCATTCCATTTCTGGTGCATCTGATTGTTGGTTTACCAAATGAAACACAGGATATGATGGTTGCTTCTGTAAGACATGTCAGTGAAAGTGGAGCCTGGGGAATCAAACTGCAGCTGCTGCATTATCTTTCTGACACGGATCTTGGCAGAATGTACCTCGAACAACCAAAGTTATTTCGAGTCATGGAAGAAGAGGAATATATTGATACGGTATGCAGGTGCATTGCGGTAATGCGTCCTGATATTGTGATTCATCGTCTGACTGGAGATGGAAATGGTGAACATCTGCTTGCACCAGGATGGAGCAGAAACAAAAAACATGTTCTGAATCAGATCAGGCATGAGCTGAAAATCAGAAACTGGTATCAGGGATGCCAGTATGAGAAAAGAGGTGATTGATATGAAAACCATTGACAGCCTGAAACCGGGCGAAAGTGCAGAAATCATTGAAGTAAAAGGGACAGGCAGTCTGCGTCATCACCTTCTGGATATGGGATTGACACCAAAGACAGAAGTCACATTACAGAAAACAGCTCCAATGGGAGATCCCGTACAGATTGAACTGAGAGGATACGAGCTGACACTACGTCTGGATGAAGCAAGGCAGATTACCATTACAGAGCCATATCATGGAAAAAAGGAACATGTATCCATTGAGAGGCATACATCCATTGCCCATCCGAAGTTTGGTGAAAAAAGAAAATATACGAAACCGGACTTTGACTATGGCAGAAAACTGCGATTTGCATTAGTAGGGAATCAGAACTGTGGTAAGACAACATTATTTAATCAGCTGACCGGTTCCAACCAGCATGTCGGCAATTTCCCAGGAGTTACCGTAGATCAGAAAGACGGACAGATTCGAGGATACGAAAATGCAGTTGTAACCGATCTTCCAGGTATTTATTCCCTTTCTCCATATTCCACAGAAGAAATTGTCACACGCCGATTTATTCTCGATACAAAGCCGGATGGCATCATCAATATTGTGGATGCGACAAACATGGAACGGAATCTGTATCTGACCATGCAGTTAATGGAACTGGATACCCCAATGGTTGTGGCTCTGAATATGATGGATGAAGTCATCCATAATGGTGGTACCGTACTTGTTAACCAGCTGGAACAGATTCTTGGTATTCCGGTTGTACCGATCTCAGCATCTCATAATCAGGGCGTGGAAGAACTGATTGATCATGTCATGGCAGTTGCCTGTGATCATCTGACACCGGGTAAAGTTGATTTCTGTATTGACAGTGATGAAAGTGAAGATCCGGTGGCAGCAGTACATCGCTGTATTCATGCCATTGCCCATATGATTGAAAATGATGCAAAAAAGGTCGGGCTACCGGTCCGCTTTGCAGCAAGCAAGCTTGTGGAGCATGATCCGATGATCGAAAAGGAACTTGCTTTACCACAGGAAAAAAAGGAAACCTGTGATCATCTGATTTCCATTCTGGAAAGTGAATCAGGCTTTGACAGTGAAGCGGCACTTGCCAATATGCGTTTTTCCTTTCTGGAAGATCTTTGTGCCAAAACAGTCATCCGTCCACATGAAAGTGTAGAACACAGAAGAAGTGTGAATCTGGATCGTATTCTGACTGGTAAATATACAGCCATTCCATGTTTTATCGGTATTATGGGATTTGTTTTCTTCATGACATTCAGTGGAATCGGTGCACTGTTGTCTGATGGGATGACAGTGATTGTGGACAGTATCATTTCATGGATGGATGCAGGTTTATCTGCCATGGATGTCAATCCGGTTGTGCATTCCCTTGTGATTGATGGGATCGCAAATGGTGTAGGCAGTGTGTTGAGTTTCCTTCCTGTCATCGTAACTCTGTTTTTCTTCCTCTCCATTCTGGAAGATACAGGTTATATGGCACGTGTTGCCTTTATCATGGACCGACTGCTGCGTAAGATCGGATTATCGGGAAGAAGTTTTGTACCGATGCTGATTGGCTTTGGCTGTACCGTACCAGCCGTCATGGCAACCCGCACACTATCGAGTGAAAGAGATCGCAGGATGACAATCCTGATGACACCGTTTATGAGCTGTTCAGCAAAACTGCCGATTTATACATTGATGATTACGGCTTTCTTTCCACGGAATCTGCAGCCGCTTGTCATGATCAGCCTGTATCTTGGTGGTATTGCAGTAGGAATTCTGTATGCCTTTTTACTTAAGAAAACAGTATTTCCTGGGGAACCTGTTCCATTTGTCATGGAATTACCAAACTACAGACTTCCATCTGCCAGAAGCTTATTACGGCTGATCTGGGAAAAGGCGGAAGGCTTTGTGAAAAAAGCATTTACGGTCATTTTCCTTGCTTCTTTGATCATCTGGTTCCTACAGTCATTTGATCCGCATCTGAATCTGACATCTGCGGCAGATGACAGCATTCTTGCGATGATCGGAAGCTTCTGCGCACCTGTATTTGCACCACTTGGTTTTAATGACTGGAGAGTATCGACAGCCTTGATTACAGGGCTTACCGCAAAGGAAAGTGTTGTTTCAACACTGATTCTGTTAGCTGGCAGTAAATCTGCATTACAGAATATCTTTACACCGTTTACTGCATTCGTATTCCTTGTCTTTGTTCTGTTATATACACCATGTGTAGCGGCGATTGGAACTGTGAAAAAGGAACTTGGCAGTACGACAGGAGCATTTCTTTCCATGGTTATGCAGTGTGTGATTGCCTGGCTTGTAGCATTTGCAGTACATACACTTGGAATGCTGATTGGACTGATATAAATTCTTGACATGAAGTCAGCTTGAGATTCTATAATAATGTCAATGAATATATGGGAGGAAAACTATGCTTGATCAGGAATTTGTTGCGAAGATGCCAAAGCTTGGATTTGGCCTGATGCGTTTACCAAGAAGTGATAAGGAAAAGGATATCATTGATACAGAACAGACATCAAAGATGGTGGATCGATTTCTCGATGCAGGGCTGACTTATTTCGACAGTGCCTATGTCTATAACGGCTCGGAAGAAGCTGCTAAGGTGTGTCTGACATCACGTCATCCACGTGACAGTTATTTCATCACATCCAAAATCAATGTCAATGCCAAAGGTGTTGTGGATGCGCAAGGTGCCAAGGCTGAACTTGCTGAATCATTACGTAGAGAAGGTGTTGATTATATCGACTTCTATCTGCTGCATGCCTTAAGTAAGAACAATATTAAAAAGTATGATGACTGGGGTATCTGGGAATTTGTCAAGGAAGCAAAGGAAAAGGGACTCATCCGTCATTATGGATTCTCGTTCCACGATACACCAGAGTTCCTTGATGAACTGCTGACAAAACATCCGGATGTGGAATTCGTACAGCTGCAGATCAACTATGCAGACTGGGAAAACCCATCTGTACAGTCCCGTGGCTGTTATGAGGTTGCTTGTAAGCACAACAAGCCGATTATTGTCATGGAACCGATTAAGGGTGGAACACTTGCCAACCCACCAAAGGCAGTTGCTGAGCTGTTGAAAAAGGCAGATCCGCAAGCAAGCTATGCTTCATGGGCAATCCGCTTTGTTGCTTCATTGCCAGGAGTCATGACAGTTCTTTCTGGTATGTCCGATATGGCGCAGATGGAAGATAATGTATCCTACATGTCTGACTTCAAGCCATTGAGTGAAGAAGAGAAGAAAGTCATTGCACAGGCACAGGAAATCCTGAAGAACATTGATCAGATTCCATGTACCGGTTGTCGTTATTGTGTTGGTGGATGCCCAAAGAAGATCAATATTCCATCCCTGTTTACAGCGATGAATCTCAATCTCATCTTCGATCAGTTTGAAAAAGGCAAGCAGAGATATCAGAATGAAACACAGGGTGAACATGGTAAGGCATCTGACTGTATCGGATGTGGCCAGTGTGAAATTCAGTGCCCTCAGCATATTGAAATCCGTTCCTGGCTGGAAAAGACAGCAGAAACATTTGAGTAAAACAATCAGAGATCCGAAGCAGTTCTTCGGATCTTTTATGAAAAAGGAAGAGTTATGAAAGTACTGTATATTGAATGTGGCATGGGATGTGCCGGGGATATGCTTCTTGGTGCACTTGTGGATGCAATGGAGAATCCGGATACATTTGTGGATCAGCTGAATCGGGCTGGTATTCCGCATGTGCATTACAAAAAAGAAATCGTGAAAAAACAGGGCATTACAGGCACAAAGATGCATGTGCTTGTCCATGATCATGAAGAAGGGGAACATCATCATAGGCACCATCATGGCATGCACCTGCATGAGATTGATGACATCATTGCTGCATTACATGTTCCTGAAAAGGTGAAAGACGATGCGATAGCTGTATATCATCTGATCGCAGAAGCAGAAAGCAGAGTACATAACCAGGATGTTGGCCAGCTGCACTTCCATGAAGTGGGGATGCTGGATGGCATTGGTGATGTAGTAGGTGTCAGCTATGCATTATATGAGCTTCAGGCAGAAAGAATTCATGTGTCCCCGATAGCAACGGGTAATGGTACTGTACATTGTGCCCATGGTATTTTGCCTGTACCAGCCCCTGCCACTGCAATCTTACTGGAAGGCATACCATGGTATCATGGAAAGATTCAATCAGAACTGACAACACCAACCGGAGCAGCTTTATTGAAATACTTTGGAAATACGTATGGAGAAGATCCAGTCATGACCAGCCATAAAACAGGCTATGGCTTTGGAACAAAAGAGTTTGATGTGCTGAACTGTGTACGTGTGTTTGTTGGAGAACAGGAAGAGAATGGACGTATTGTTGAACTGACATGCAACATTGATGATATGAGCCCAGAAGGGGTAGGACATGCAATGGGCGTGCTGTTTGAAGCAGGTGCTTTGGATGTATATACCATCAATGCCAACATGAAGAAAAACAGACCTGGACTTGTATTTACATGCATGTGCCGTGAAGCTGATGCTGAAAAGATGAGAGATCTGATGTTTCTGCATCTGACAACCCTTGGGATCAGGCAGACATCCTGCCTGCGTCACAGCATGCATCGTAACATCAGAAATGTACCTACGGAGTATGGTGATGTCAGAATCAAGTATTCCAGTGGATATGGGGTAACAAGAGAAAAAATTGAATATGAGGATCTTGCCCGTATCAGCAAAGAAACAGGAAAGTCCATAGAACAGATTCGTGAAGAAATCAGAAAGCAGATGAAATAAAGGAGATGTCATGGTGAACATCTCCTTTTCAGATGGAAGAAACAGGTAACAGAAGTGTGCCGTCATTGAGAACGGATACCTTGTCGGCAGTGCAGATAATCAATGTCATTAAGTTAAGCAAAAAAAAGCTTCAATGACGGCTATATAGGCTATACAAGAAATTGCGTAGCCTTTTTTCTTATGCTGAAAATGTTTCTTCATCATAAGAAAAAGCTCAATATTTTTTGATATTTATGCCAAAAGTACTTGACACGATTGTTTGACCCTTTATTCATAATCCAAAGGGATTTGTAGGAGGAAATTTTACACTATGACTACAAATCCAAATTATTACTATGCACCATCCACTATTAAAAACTTACTTCTTACTTCTATTGATTCTGTTGTCTCTAACATTAACTGTTATACCAAATCACCTGACGTTGATTTCACAAGAGTCAGAAAGATCACTGCAGATACCCTGATTAAGTTCATCTTACTTATGTCAACTGATAAATCAATGAATTCCAATCTATGCGATTACTTTACATTAGCCGATGACCTGCCATCTCAATCTGCTATGTGTCAGAGAAGAAATCTTCTATTTCCAGATGCTCTTAGAAGAGTTATGAGACTGTTTACCGATAATATGAGCAATCTTAAAACATTCAATGGCTACTATTTACTTGCATGTGATGGTTCTGATATCAATATTCCATACAATCCTGATGATATTGAAACATTCCATCCTGGAAAAGATGACAGCAGAGGATATAATCAGCTTCACCTGAACGCTCTATATGATGTCTGTAACCATATTTATCAGGATATTCAGATTGATACACACACCAAGAAAAATGAAACATATGCTTTGGAAGATGTGATTAAAATGCACAATTATCCGGATAATTCGGTAATAATCTGTGACAGAGGCTATGAAAAATACAACTTATTTGCGCTTTGTATTGAAAGAAATCAAAAGTTTCTGATTCGCGTAAAAGACGTTAACAGTAATGGCATTCTTTCTACAATGAATCTGGAAGATACAGAATTTGATATTGATATTACAAAAACTCTGACAAGACTGCAGACGAATGAAGTGAAAGCACATCCTGAAAAGTATGTACGATTAATGACAAACTGTCCTGATTTTGAATACTTAAAGATTGAAGATGACTATTATGATCTTCCACTCAGAATAGTTCGATTTAAGATTACAGAAGATACATATGAATGTCTGGCAACCAATCTCAGCAGAGAAGAATTTCCTTTCGAAGTAATGAAAGAACTGTATCACAAAAGATGGAATATCGAAGAGTCTTTCAAGACTCTCAAATATGCCATCGGTGCTGATTCATTCAACAGTAAAAAACAGAATTTTATCAGACAGGAAATCTATGCAAAGGTGATTCTGTATAACTTTTCCAGCTTTATCATAAATAACACCGTCATAGATCAGCAGGCAGATAAATATAAAATCAATTTCCATGTAGCTATAACAAATATACGTTCTTACTTAAAAAATGAGATAGATGAAACAAATCTGATAGCGAAGATAAAAAAATTCCTGACCTTGATAAGACCAGGAAGAACTTATGAGCGACGGTTGAAACCAAAACATGCAACACCACTTGCATATAAACACTCATAACGTCGAAACCAAATATAAAGTACACCATGTACGAGAAAAATGCCAGTAAAATTTCAAGAAAAGTACAACTGGCTATTTCGTCATGCTTGAGAAATCAATTATTTCGGGAATTAAAAAACAAATCTTATGGAAAAGCTGTTAACTTTCGCTAAAGATTTGTTTTCTTGAATTTTCAATTCATTTTCATTGAAACTTAGATCACTAACTTAATGACATTGGCAGATAATGGCGTTTTTTTTCAGGTTTGTATTTGTACCAGAAAGTTTTCTAAACCCTTTTGTATCTGAAGCATTGAAGTTCTGTCCGTTGTTGATTTCGATACAGGAAAGGGTACCGTATTTGATCCAAACAAGATCTGCTTCTGAATATATCTGTAAATCATATCCATCTTCCTGAAAAACTGCAATCCAACTTCAGAAATTACGAAACAGATCTGATTTCAGGTATTCACTTCTTTGAAACTGACCTTGCTGTTTTCAATGGGAAAAAAATTATTTCCTGTTAACTTTATGTGAAATATGTGTAAATTCTATACAAAATTACGTGATTTCGATAAAATAAGAGTGTTTCGAGGTAAAAACCGATACCATGCCGTAATGGCTGAAAAAAGTATTGAGGAGGAAACAATCATATGGGTTCTATATCATGGGATCTGATTTTGGGTGGATTTGCCCTGTTCATGTTTGGCATCTCTTTTATGGGCGATGGTCTGAAGGCCGTTGCAGGTGACAAACTGCGAGACTACATTGACAAGTACACATCAACTACCATCAGTGCAGTACTGATCGGTATTGTCCTGACAATCATCATGCAGTCAAGTTCTGCATCGATTGCCATTACGATCGGTCTTGTCAGAGCCGGCCTGATGAATCTGTCACAGGCAGCAGGAATTGTCATGGGTGCCAACATCGGTACGACAGTTACGTCCTTCCTGATCGGTCTTTCGATTGATGCATATGCGATGTATATTGTCTTTGCCGGTGGTATGCTGATCTGCTTTTCCAAAAACAGAAAGGTCAACTACTGGGGTAAAGTTTTATTCGGTTTCGGTCTGATGTTCTATGGTCTTTCCGCAATGGGTGATGGACTTGCAGCACTCAAGGAAATGCCGTTTTTTGAACAGTTTGCGATCAGTATGGCTAACAGACCATGGCTTGCAATGCTTGTCGGTGTTGCTTTAACAGCCATCGTTCAATCTTCTGCAGCAACCATTGGTGTTGTTCAGAAACTCTATCAGGCAAGTGCAATTACACTTGGTGCATCTTTGCCATTCATGTTTGGTGCCAATATTGGTACAACCGTAACAGGTATTCTGGCATCCCTTGGTGGTACACTTGCCGCAAGAAGAACAGCTGCATTACATACTGTGTTCAATATCATCGGAACATTAGTCGGTATGCTTCTTCTGACACCTTTTACAGCAATCGTATCTACATTATCAACCGCAATGAATCTGAATCCGATGATGCAGATTGCCCTTGCAAATATCATCTTCAAGGTAATTACAACAGTTCTGTTCCTTCCAATTCTCAGACCGTATACAGAGCTGATCAAGAAGATCATTCCTGGACAGGAAGTCGAGCATATGGATATTGACATTGGCGATCTGGATGCCAATGTTGCGGATGTACTGCCATCAGCTGCTATCGCTGCTTCAACGCAGACAATCCTGAAAATGAGTGATGTTGTCCGTCAGGATATCATCATGACAAAGGATTATCTCAATAAGCCAGGTACAGAAGATGATGCAGAAGTACTGCATCAGAATGAAGCACTGATTAATAAAACAGATAAGATCATCACAGAATATCTCATCAAGATTCAGCAGAACCATGATGGTATGTCTGTTATGGATATGGAAGATGTCAGACTGAATCTGGAAGTTGTCAAGAATCTGGAACGTATGGGAGATCTGGCAATGAATCTGACAGAATTCTTCACAATGGTTGCTGCAGATAAGGGCTCCTTTACAGAAGAAGCAATGAAGGAAATCAATACGATGTTTGATCATCTGGTTGATATGATGGATGACAGCACAGAAGTATTTGTTACAAAGAACATGGACAGATATCTGGAACTGGAAGAAAAGGAAACAAAGATGGACAAGATGGAAGTCGACGCAAGAAGACATCACTTCAAGCGTATGGCTGGCAATATCTGTGTTTCTCCTGTTGCATCCTCTGTTTATTGTGATGTCATCGGTACACTGGAACGTATGGCAGACCATGCATGCAATATCGCCAAGTCTGCAATCTTTGAAACACAGGATGATATCTCTCCGGATGAACTTCTGCCAGAGGGATTCACACATCATTCGTGATGATTGTATGAAAACAACGGGTCATGCTTTGTGCATAGCCCGTTTTATTGTGCCTGAGTGGAGCATGAGGAACTGTTGTGAAGGCTATAGGTTCAGGCATATACTGTTATCATGAAACAGAACATATATACGAAAATCATGATCAGTTTATTTTGTATCTTTTCTCTGTCCTGTGCGTCGCTGCAACCTGTACCATCCTCGGGTTACGTACACGATAATGCAATCCACAAGATCTCAGTCCTTTCGGATACACACCTACAGACTGGGAATCTGAGTGATGGGATATCCTATATCAATGCATGGAATCATGAAATCATAGAAGCTGCCTTGGATCAGATTGACACAGATGATACGGATCTTTTGATCCTGTGTGGAGATAATACGAATTCTGGGAAAAAGGAAGAACATGAAGAGCTGATCAGCTTATTAAAAGAAATGGATGTGGATGTGATTGTCGTACCTGGCAATCATGATCTTGGAATGACTGAAACGGATGACTTTAAAAAGATGTATCGCATGTATGGTTATGGTACTGCCTTTTCAAAGGATACTGCATCGTTGAGTTATTGTGCCGTGTATGACAATGTGATGATCATTGTACTGGATACCAATCATGATGCAGATGGAAAGACAGGTATACCGGAGTTTACTGATGAAACATTTGACTGGCTGGAGCAGCAGCTGCAGTATGCACAACAGGAAAATCTGACAGTGATCTGTGCAGGGCACTATCCTTTGATCACAAGACAGTCTGGAGAGTTTGCACAGAAGAAAAGAATGACCCGTTTGTTGAATCAGTATGAAGTATCTTTGTATCTATGTGGGCATCTGCATTACCATGCAGTCAATGATAACGGTAACCTCAAAGAGGTTGTTGTATCTCAGACAACTTCCTATCCGGTGAGTTACAGCACAATTGAAATGAATGAAGGTGTCATGGAAGCCTCTAGTGTTGCAGTGGATGTGGAAAGCTGGGCAAAGAACAATGGAAGAAAGGAAACAGAACTGTTGAACTTTGACTCTTACCTGCAGACCCGGTTTGCCAAAAAGTGTGAAGATGTTGTATTGGCTCTTGCGGAAGGGAAGGAAATATCACAGGCTGATCTGTTACTGGCTCAGGATCTGTTTTATAAAGTCATGAAGTATCGCAGTGATGGAATACTGTACAGACATAAAGAAGAAATACGTAATCATAACGGATATTCTGCCTTTCAAAAAATCTCGGAAGGTACAATATGGAACGAGTGGATTCCACTTGTGCTTGTGGAGGCAAATCCAAGCACAGAAGGCTTTTCTATTGATCTGAAACCGTGAAAACTGTGCATGCCAGAGGTGTGTGTACCAATTAGGAAAATTTACATTTCACAAAGATAAAAGAACCGTGAAAATCACATATTTTTTCAGCTGATTTATTAAAATCATTGTATGATATTTACAGGAGATGAAAAACAAAAATGAAAGTCATTAACTATGAAGTAAAAAATCCGTTAGGAATCCATGCAAGACCTGCAGCTATTCTTGCGCAGGCATGCACAAATTTCAAGGCAGCCGTTACAATCGAATGTAATGGGGAATCTGCATCTGGTAATAACGTTCTGCAGATTCTGGCATTACATGCTGCTAAGGGATCCACACTGAAGATCACAATCGATGGTGAAGATGCTGATGCATGTGCTGATAAGATTCTGGAAGCACTGAATGAAATCCAGCCAAAAGACAAGGCTACTCAGGTTCTCAAGATCGCATTCTTTGGTACAAAGGAATACGACAGACTGTTCTTCTCTGAACTGTCCAAGGACAAGGGTGAAGGCACGTACAATGTTGATATCGAATACTTCAACAGCCGTCTGACAATTGAATCTGTTGGTCTGTCTAAGGGATTTGATGGTGTATGTATCTTCGTTAACGATGAAGCACCAAGACCTGTTATCGAAAAGCTGGCTGAAAACGGCATCAAGCTGATTCTGCTCCGTTGCGCCGGTTTCAACAATGTTGATCTGGATGCATGTAAGGAACATGGTATTACAGTTCTGCGTGTACCTGCATATTCTCCATATGCAGTTGCTGAACATGCAATGGCTATTATCCAGGATGCAAACCGCCGTATCACAAAGGGTGTCAACAAGGTTAAGGACAACAACTTCTCCCTGAACGGTCTGCTCGGTGTTGACCTGCACAACAAGGTTGCAGGTATCATGGGTACAGGACGTATTGGTCAAATCATGGCAAAGATCTGCAAGGGCTATGGTATGACAGTACTTGGTTGGGATGCTTATCCGAACAAGGCTCTGGAAGATCAGGGACTGCTGACATATGTTACAAAGGAAGAACTGCTCAGAAAGTCTGATCTGATTTCTCTGCATGCTCCATTAATCATGGGTGAAGGCGGAACATACCACCTGATCGATGATAAGGAAATCGAAATGATGAAGAATGGTGTCATGCTTGTCAACACATCCCGTGGTGGACTTGTTAATGTTGATGCTCTGATCCGAGGTCTGCGTGCTAACAAGTTCCATGCAGTAGCACTGGACGTATATGAAGGTGAAGACAGCAATGTTTACACAGACCATTCCGATGATATGATGCAGAATTCCGTAGCAGCAAGACTTGTTACATTCCCTAACCTGATTCTGACATCTCATCAGGCATTCTTCACACGTGAAGCTCTGCAGGCAATCGCAGCAGTCACAATGGAAAATGCAAGAAACTTCAATGAAGGACTTCCTTACGGACCAGCTGAAGTAAAGTAATGATTCATTCACAGAAAACAATAGGTTAACGCAAAAGGCACCGGTAGATCCGATGCCTTTTTCAGGATTTAAAGAAGGATGTTTAGCACATTCTTCAAGCTGATCTATAAACAGACGAAAATTGCAATATTTTACAGTTTTCATCTGTATGAACAGTCCACTGGTATATGTAACTGTCAGGTTGATCTTATTTGATCACTCAATACCACTCATCTTTAAAGGCTGAAAGGATCAAGCAGGAAATCATAAATGCTCATGGTAAGAATGCCATAGTCATCATAGAACGGTTTTACAATATCCTTTGTGATGATGATCTTACGGAATGAATCATCAATCTTTCTGAATGGTCTGATTTCCTGTTCGCGTTTTGTTTCATCTGGCAGTGAGAAGGCAGACTGGATGTAGTAACGTAAAGATCCGAGGTTGCATACAAAATCCACTTCGAGCTGCTTACGGATTACTTTGCCAGTTGAATCTTTTTCAACTATCGGAATAACACCTACATCAACACTGTAACCGCGCATGCGCAACTCATTGTAGATGACATTTTCCATGACATGTGGCTGCTCAAACTGACGGAAATTGATTCTCGCGTTACGCAGTCCGTTATCGGAAAAATAGTACTTTTTAGGTGTTTCAATATAAGCCTTTCCTTTCAGATCATAACGTTGTGCTGATTCTATGAGGAAAGAGTCCTCAAAATAGCTCAGGTAAAGGCTTATCGTGTGTGATGTAATTCTGGATTTCTTGACAGAATGGAATGTATTCTTCAACTTTTCCGGATTGGTCAAAGAACCGATGGAGGAAGAAACAATGTTCAGCAGATCCTCCAGTTCAGCAGTATTCCGGATCTTATGTCTTCTTGTGATATCACTGATATATATTTCCTGAAAAAGATTCTGTAAAGTTGTGGTCTTGTCATGATCATCTTCCTGAAGAACAACCAAAGGAATACCACCGTAAAGCATATACTCAGATAATCCTTCATATTGATCTCCTTTATATACACTCATAAATTCTGCAAAGCTTAATGGATACATATGTACTTCATCACCACGACCTGCAAACTCTGTCGCAATATCTTTTGACAGAAGATATGCATTACTTCCTGTTACGAATACGTCCATGTTTTCTTTACGCAGATATCCATTCATAACAGCTTCGAAGCAATCCAACATCTGTATTTCATCCAGCAGAAGATAATACATCTTTTCATCCGTTACTTTAGAATGAATATAATTCATGAATTTTTCCGGATCAGCTCCACGCTTTTCCTTTTTCATCTGAATCATGTTTTCACCAATCAAAGCAAGATCATCAGCAGAATCGAAAGCAAAGCGGATGATATGATCTTCTTCTACACCACTTTCCAGCAGATGATGATAAAACAGTACATTAAGCAGGTAGCTTTTGCCGCAACGGCGGATTCCGGTAATAACCTTAATCAGTCCATTGTTCTGTTTTCTGATCAGTTGATTCAGATAACCATCTCTTTTGATTTCCATTTTCTCGCCTCCTTGCAGAAGATTTATGCAATGAATTACATTTTTCTTTTCTATTCTACTTCAATTATATCGAAAAAGAGTGAAAATGACATGTATTACAGATGATTTCTGTAATATGTTGCATTTTTCTTCTGTTGGCAATGTATATAAAAAGCAATGCTGTCCAATTAACATTGCTTTTGGATTGTTTCATCAGAAGCTGATCTCCATGATGATCTGATGTGATGCATCATATACAGCAAATCCACGTTCATCAAGAATTCCATAGCTGCATGGATACCCGCCTTTTGGTAAAGAAGCACTTCCTGGATTACAGAAGATCATGCCATCTTCTATCTCTGCTGTTGGGATATGTGTATGGCCTGAAAGAAATACATCACCATCATTCAATGCAGGAAGATGATCTGGGGCATACACATGTCCATGGGACATGAATACCCTTCTTTGATTCAGGAATATTGTATTGGAATCACTCATACAAGGAAACTCCAGTACCATCTGATCGACTTCAGCTTCACAGTTTCCTCGTACTGCTGTGATGTGATCTTTGACACCATTCATGATTTCAATGACTTTCTTTGGTGCATAATCTGCAGGTACATCGTTACGTGGCCCATGGTAGAGGACATCCCCAAGGCACAGGATCCAGTTACAGTGATGATGGGAATATGCATCCAACATGAGCTGTACACCATGGAATGCACCATGGATATCTGATATGACAAGGTATTTCATTTCTGTTTTCTCCTGCATCCATTATATGCGAATGCATCAAAAAAAGTTATAATATTTCTGGACGAACCGTGATCGAAAGACATGGATTCAATCAGTCCACTAACAAATCAATCTGTTATGATTCACCGCATCTTTCATGAGCGGCAGGAGGTAAAAACATGAACAGAACAAAATCCAAGACCCAGAGACTGACTCTGGCGGCCTTTTTTGTGGCCATCGAAATGGTACTTACCATGACGCAATTGGGATATCTTCCACTTGGGCCGATTTCCATTACAACGATGCATCTGCCTGTCATACTGGCAGGGATCGTACTTGGTCCAACGTATGGGGCAGGTATTGGCCTGGTCTTTGGACTGACCAGTGTGTACAACGCAACATTCAGACCAGGGCTCATCAGCTTCTGTTTCTCACCGTTTATTTCGGTTGGAAATGTCAGTGGAAATTTTGCAAGTCTATTGATCGCAATCGGACCACGTGTATTCCTTGGCTGGTTTTCTGCAATACTGTATCGCTGGATGCACAATAAAACAGGAAACACTGCTTTATCGGCGTGTGTGAGTGCTGGTGTGAATACATTACTGCATACCCTTGGTGTCATGGGACTGATCGTCCTGTTTTTCGGCAAAGCTTATTCTGCAGCAGTTCAAATTCCGGTAGGATCGATTATTGCTGTGGTGATCGGCTCCAATGGTGTGTGGGAAATACTGCTGGCAATCATCGTGATCGGTGCTCTTGCCAGAGCTTTGAAACCGTATCTGGTTGAGTACGGAGGTTAAAATGAGTGAAAACAAATGTGTTGTCATCGGGGTGACCGGTGGTATTGCGGCATACAAGGTATGTAATGTCGTATCCAGTCTGCATAAGCAGGGATATGAAGTGCATGTCATCATGACAGAGGGTGCACAGAAGTTTGTCACACCCCTGACATTTCAGACATTAAGCGGACAGAAAGTCATTACTGACATGTTTACTGTTGACTATACGCCAGACGTACATCATGTATCTCTGGCACATAAGGCTGACTGTTTTGTTATTGCTCCAGCAACAGCAGATATCATTGCCAAGGTGGCACATGGTATTGCGGATGATATGCTGACAACAACATTCCTTGCTGCAGATTGTCCAAAGCTGATTGTACCGGCGATGAATATGGGTATGATGAATAATCCGATTACGCAGGACAATCTGAAAACATGCCAGAAGTATGGTATGCATGTACTTGCCAGTGCTGTCGGTTATCAGGCATGTGGTGATTATGGCAGTGGAAGACTGCCCGAACCACCTGAAATTGAAGATGCCATCAAAGAAGTTCTGGAAACGGACCATTTCCTGAAAGGAAAGAAAGTACTGATTACAGCAGGACCGACAAGGGAAGCCATTGATCCGGTACGTTATATTACCAATCATTCTACTGGTAAGATGGGCTATGCCCTGGCGGAAGCTGCACGCAACTATGGAGCAGAAGTGACTCTTGTCAGTGGAAAGGTGGAATTACCTGAAGTAAGAGGTGTGAACATGGTACACATTACTTCTGCTGCGGATATGGCGGAAGCCGTTATTCCTCACCAGGAAGAATATGATGTGATGATTCTTGCGGCTGCTGTAGCTGATTATACACCAGTGGAAACTGCAGAAGAAAAGATACATAAAGCAGATGGAGATACTTCTTTTGTATGTACAAGGACAACAGATATTCTGAAAACACTTGGTGAAAATAAAAAAGAGGGGCAGATACTGATCGGTTTTTCCATGGAAACAGAAAACATGATTGAACGTACACGTACAAAACTGGAAAAGAAAAACTGTGACTATATCTGTGCAAACAATCTGAAAGAAAAAGGTGCTGGCTTTGGTACTGATACAAATCATATTGTCATTCTTTCCAGAGATGGCATGCATGATCTGCCTCTTGCCAGCAAGTACATCACAGCATGCAGTATTCTGAAATACTGTCTGAAGGGAGAATAACATGGCTTATTTAATGACAATTGATGTTGGAAATACAAATATCTCACTTGGTCTGATGATGGGGGAAAAGGTCGTCGGTTCCTTCCGTCTGACTACAAAAACACCACGTACATCAGATGAATTCGGTATTGTGATCAAGGATCTGCTGAATGCAACAGATGTCAGCGTGGATGAAGTAGAAGATGTCATTATTTCTTCAGTCGTACCGAAGCTGATGTATTCTCTCAACAGTGCAATCATCAAATACATGCACAAAACACCGATTATCGTTGGCCCAGGCATTAAAACAGGCATCTCCATCCGTACAGATAATCCAAAAGAAGTCGGAGCTGACCGTATTGTGGATATTGCCTATGCCTACCATACATATCATAGAGACTGCATTATCGTTGATTTTGGAACAGCTACAACATTCGATTATGTTTCCAAAGATGGTGTATTTGCCTACACGGTCATTGCTCCAGGACTTGGAATTTCAGCTTCTGCTCTGACTTCTCAGACCGCAAAGCTTCCGGAAATCGAGATTGTCAAGCCAAAGTCCATCCTGGCACGTAATACGGTAATGGGTATGCAGGCGGGTGTTGTGTATGGTTATATTGGAACAGTAGAGTATATCCTGCGTCAGATGAAAAAGGAACTGTATCTGAATGAGTGCTATACGGTCGCAACCGGTGGATTGGGCAGAGTCATTACCTCCTCTACCAATGAAATCAATGCTTATGATCCGGATGTTGCCTTTAAAGGAATGCGGATTCTGTACGATCTGAATAAGGGGGAAAAGGGATGAAAATCTTTGATCTGCATGCGGATCTTGCATGCGCAATTGAACAGCACAAAAGTGAAACAACAGTATTGAGAAACCATTGGGCTAAGGATTTTGAACAAGGGCAGATCGGCTATACTGCTGCTGCATCTTTCTTTGCCGGGGATGAATCATGGGAAGAAATGGTGAATACCGTCAATATGGTTGAAAAGGATCTTTCTGATGGTGGTTATCAGAAGATTATGAATGTGGAAGATCTGGATCGCAGTTATGATGAAACATGTTTTCTGATGACCATAGAAGGCATGTGCGGTATTCATGACAACGCTGAAGAAAAGATCACATGGCTGTACGAAAAGGGAAACAGAATCGGTTCATTATGCTGGAATGATCAGAATGATCTGGCAACCGGAAACAGCGGCGATCCATCTCGTGGGTTGACGGATATGGGTAAGGCAGCTGTCAGAAAGATGAATGAACTCCATTTTATCATTGATGTTTCTCACGCCAATGAAAAGACATTCTGGGATATTCTGGAAACATCATCACAACCGATCATTGCAACCCATTCCAATGCCAAGCACAAGTGCTTTGTGGAAAGAAATCTCACTGATCAGCAGATCCGTGCCCTTGCATCCAAGGGTGGTATTATCGGCCTGAATGCATGCAATCACTTCATTGATGAGGATGAAGCAAAGCAGGATGCACGTCATCTTGCAGGACATGCAAGATACATCGCAGATCTTGTCGGTGTAAAGCATGTGGCGTGCGGGTTTGATTTCGGTGCCTATTATGGAGCAGATGCAGATCATGATATCTATGGTCCGAGTCAGGCACAGAACTTCGTGGAAGGACTGAAAGAAGAAGGCTTCACGCAGCAGGAAATTGAAGATATCTGTTATCGCAATGTCATCTGTTTCCTGAAAGAACATATGTAAAACAAAACAGGCGGAACGATTCCGCCTGTTGGCTGTTTCTGATTATTTCCACATGACATCCGGATATTCGCCGGATGCTTTCTTTTCGGCAATTCTTGCGACAACCTCAGGCTTGTCTTCCTGATATGTGACGCCAAACCACTTATCAGTAGAACTGAGCATGCGCACATTGCATTTTCCCTGTGATACAAGTGTGCCGATGGCTGTCGGGATGACATGTTCACATTTCATCGGATTTGCTTCCAGACTTTCAGAAAGGAAACTGCTGAATACAGGTTCCATCTGATCGAAAATCTTTGGTGTAAAGCCCCAGAAGTTCATAGAAACAAGTGCATTATCATCCATCTGCTTCCACTGTCCGTCCTCTTCATAAATGGCATGACCATCCTTGAGAGCGATTTTCTGGATTTCACGGATGCTTGTCAGATTACCATCTTTTTCTTCGCAGAGGCCTCTTGTCACAGTTCCGTTTTCCGTTAATGTGTTGAGGCATCTGAATCCGACCATTGCATAGTGATCATCACTGATTTCATTGACCAGGTAGTCATAGACAACCTGATATGCGTTCTTTCCATAGAAGTCATCTGCGTTGATGATCGCAAACGGCTCATTGACGATACCTTTGCAGGCAAGCAGTGCATGGGTTGTTCCCCAAGGCTTGACTCTGCCTTCCGGTACTGTAAATCCTTCAGGGAGGCTGTTCATATCCTGGAATGCAAATTCCACTTCCATTCCATTTGCAGCAACACGATCCGTCAGAGCATTTCTGAAGATCTGCTCGTGTTCGCGGCGGATAATCAGAACAACCTTTCTGAAACCTGCGCGCCATGCATCATAGATGGAGAATTCAATGATCGGTTCTCCATGTGAGCCGACTCCGTCAATCTGTTTCATTCCTCCATAGCGGCTTCCCATTCCTGCCGCAAGAATGACTAATGTTGGTTTTGTCATGTTTGATGAGTCCTTTCATATACGGTATCATTATAACATCGGTTAACAGGAAAGGAAGAAGATGAAGAAATTAAAGAAGTTTATTCTTGCCAGCAGAAGTCCAAGAAGAAAGGAACTGCTGAGCAGGTGCGGGATCGTTTTTGAATGCATCCCTGCTGATATTGATGAGACGCTGGATACATCTTTGTCATTACAGAAGGCTGTGGAAGATCTTTCCTTCCGTAAGGCCTCTGCAATTCTTGATGTGTATCCGGATGCCATTGTGATCGGTTCAGATACGATTGTAACACTGGATGGAGAAATACTTGGTAAACCAAAGGATCGCAATGATGCCATCAGAATGCTTGCAGAGCTGTCTGGAAAACAGCATGAAGTCATTACCGGTTTGTGTATTCTCAGTAATCACAGATGTTACCGCAACAGTTCTGTTGCCAAAGTCACATTTGCACAGTTATCTCAAAAAGAGATTGAGGAATATGTGGCAAGTGGCGAATGTGATGACAAGGCAGGTGCCTATGCCATTCAGGGTCTGGGCGGCAAGTTCATCACGCATATTGATGGAGATTATTATTCGATCATGGGGTTACCACTCAATATGGTATATGAAGAGCTGAAGAATGCATCCCTGTAGTCAACTACCCGGCAATGAATTGCCAGGCTTGAAGAGAATGATCTAAGGATCATTCGCATCAACTTACCCGGATACAGCGATTCCTACAGTAACGATGCTACTGTATTTCTCTGCCAGTTAAGGGGCTGTTATCATAGCGAGTTGCCAGCTATGAGACAGGATTTACTGTCATACTCTAGTTAAGAGATATCGGTATACCGGATTCTTTCAGATAAAGAAGTCCGGTATTTTTGATGTTTATTGCCGCATTCAGATCTCGTATGTGATGTGTTCCACACTCAGGACATGTCCATTCTTCAACACCCAATGCAATATGGTCATCACCTGTGCATACATAACCACAGGAAGAACATGTCTGTGTGGTATTCTTTGGATTAACAAGAATACAGATTCTGCCATGCTTTGTGGCACACCATTCCAGCTGAGTCAGGAACATACGCCATCCACTGTCAGCTATGGCTTTTGCGACTCTGTGGTTTTTCATCAGATTTCTGACTTTCAGATCTTCCGCAAACAGGAAATCGTGGTTTTTAACTTCTCTGTCAGCTGTTCTTCTGATAAAGTCTTTTCTCTGGTTTGCCACATGTTTGTGTATTTCAGCCAGCTTCTGACGCTGTTTCTGGTAGTTCTTTGACTCTCTCATCTTTCTGTTATCTTTCTTTGCACATTCTTGCATCCTGGATAACTTCCTTTGTGCTTTCTTCAGCTTCTTCTCAGATTTCTTCAGATACTTTGGCGTATCAATTACAGTTCCATCAGAGTCTGTAAGGAAGTTGTTCAGATTCATATCCATGCCAACAGCTTTTCCTGTTTTAGGATAAGGTATGTGGAATGGTGTGTCAGATGCAAGTGCTATGGAAAGGAAACAATTCCCACATTCATCAATCGTAACCCGTACAGTTCCAATTCTTGTAAAATCCGTTCGATCCAGTAAAGAAGCAACTGTTTTCTTCGAACCCTTGATTCTGATCCTTCCAAGAATCGGAAGATGTATATGGTTATGATCCAGAAAACGCACAGCACCTTCGTATAATCCGATTGTGTCTGGATTGTTTAAAACATCAGACGGATAATTACAGTTAGTGCCATAGGAGAAGCTGTTGCTTCTTCTTTTAAAAGCAGGAAAGCCTGTAGAAGGCACTTTTTTGAACTGACTCCATGCTTTCTGGTAATCCTGTTTTGCATTGGCAATCGAAAAACAGTCAATATCCGGATCGTTCAGAAATGGAATGGCATTTCTCATATCTGTAGTTGTGCCATAAGCACTCTTCAGATATAAAAGACGATCACGATCTGTTGGGGAGTATTGTGCTGTTTTAGAAAGTTCATACATTTCCCGATTAACACCAACCAGTCTGTTATACACAAAACGGTTAACTCCTGCATTTTTACGGATGATCTGTTTCTGTCTGTCAGATGGGAATGCTCGGACACATAGACCTATGTGATATGTGAGTTGCTTCATTGTTTTCATACTTATATTTTATAAGATATACAAGCTCGAAAACAGTGTCAGATATGCACATAAAAATGCATATATCATGCAGGAACCGTAAGCAATATGAGCAAAGAAACTGTAAAACAATACATACGCAATCAATACACAGGAAAGGAACAGTGCCAATTCCTCCCACAGATGAATCAGCAGGATTCCTTGGCACATTTTCATTGAAATCTGTCTGATTTTTGGTATGATATAGGAGCGCCGATTTAGTATAGTGGTAATACAGATCCATGGTAAGGATCAGCGGGCAGTTCAATTCTGCCAATCGGCACTGTAAGTTCCACAGCGGTGTGGGACTTTTTTTAACAGAAGGAGGGGAAGATGAATCAGAAAGGAATTCATAAATATATCGGAAACAGGCAGTTCTATCGGGCAGTGCTGATCGTAGCCATTCCACTCATTGTTCAACAGCTGATCACAAGTTTTGTCAACATGCTGGATAATATCATGGTCGGTCAGACAGGAACACTGCAGATGAGTGCGGTTTCTGTTGCCAACCAGCTTTGTATGATCTTCAATCTTGCTGTGTTCGGATCGATTTCCGGAGCTGGAATCTTTGGAGCCCAGTTTGCTGGGAAAAAGGACTGGGAAGGAAGCAGATATACTTTGCGCTTCAAGCTTGTAACAGAGCTTCTGTTTTCTGTGGGTGGTATGCTTGTTTTTCTGATGTTTGGCAACAGCCTCATCAGCATGTTCATGACTTCTGAAAGCAACTCTGCTGCAGATATTGCGGCAACGATGCATTATGCTTCCACTTATATCCGCATCATGACCATCGGATTTGTACCATTTGCCTTATCACAGTGCATTGGTTCTGCAATCAGGGAAACAGGGAATACAAGACTTCCGATGATTGCCAGTATCTTTGCGGTTGCGGTTAATTTTGTCGGTAACTGGCTGCTGATCTTCGGTCATTTCGGACTTCCGGCTTTAGGATGTGCTGGTGCAGCTGTGGCAACAGTCATTTCCCGTTTTGCAGAACTGGTTATGATTCTGTGTTTTGCTGTATACAATCAGAATGATTTTCCGTTTTTCCATGGCGTATTTACCGGACTATGCATACCGTGGGATCTTGCCCGTCAGATCATTGTCAGAGGCTTCCCGCTTGTCGTCAATGAAGTGCTCTGGTCAACTGGCATTGCGGCGATCATACAGTGTTATTCCACAAGAGGTATTGAGGCTCTTGCGGCATATAACATATCCAATACAATCAATAACCTGTTCTTTGTATTCTCCATCGCACTTGGTGACTGTATTTCCATCATGGTCGGTCAGAAACTTGGGGCAGGACAGCTGGAAGAGGCTGTTGATACGGATCGGAAGCTGATTACATTTACCTTCATGTTAAGTGTGTGCCTTGGTACTGCTCTATCCATCAGTGCACCGATCTTTCCACAGTTCTACAATACAAGTGATGCCATCCGGGCAACCGCGACGACATTGCTTCGCATTGCCGGTATGTGTCTGCCGATTCAGGCAATCTACAATGCATGCTATTTCACGATGCGCTGTGGAGGAAAAACCATCATCACATTCCTGTTTGATTCTGTCGGTACAGTTGCTGTATCGTTTCCGATCGCATGGATGTTATCCAGGTGGACCGACTGGTCGCTTGTATCCATCTTTCTGACAGTCACTCTTGTGGACCTGTACAAAGTCATACTCGGGCTGTTTCTTGTACATAAGCGGATGTGGGTTAATAATCTGACAGAAAGTAAAGCATAGTACATTACATGAATCCGGATCTGGTGTAATATTTTTGCGAAGAAAAGAGGAAAGAATATGTTGAAGTTTTATGGAAGCCATCTGTGTAAGGACTGTGTCAATCTGAAAAACAACTGTGAAAAGTACGGAATTGAATATGAGTATTCTGATATTTCCACCGATCTGCCTGCATTAAAGGAATTTCTGAAGCTCAGGGATGAAAATCCTGTATTTGATGAAGCAAGGAAAGCCGGTGGTATCGGTATTCCAGCCATTGTCTGTCAGGATGGAACAGTGACTCTTGATTGGATGAAAGTGATCGCAGAAACAGGCAATGAGCCATTTGAAGAAGTGAAAAGCAGCTGTTCCTTAACTGATCGCAGAGGCTGCTGAAGTGTGAAAAATGGATGAAGACAGATTCGCTCCGTCTTCATTTTTTATATGGTGGCGGTTGTGCTATGGTATAATAGTTTTGATTTTTGAGGAAAGGAGAGATCCTGCTTGTCTGATTATACATTAAATCTTTCGATACTGACGCTGCGTACCGTTCTGCAGGCAGCGGCAGATATCTTTATCATATGGCTGATCCTGTACTATGTACTGCGGATTGTCCGTAATAACTCGAGAACGATACAGATCTTCAAGGGCATCATGATGTTTGTCCTGTTTGATGTGTGTGCCGGGTTCCTCGGTTTAAAAACCGTGAAGTATTTTGCGGATATTTTTCTTAACTGGGGAATTCTTGCGATCTTCATCATCTTCCAGCCGGAATTCCGTACACTGCTGGAAAAGATCGGTAAGACAAATTTCTTTGCCAGTCTGCATGCACTGAGTGGAAACGAAAAGGAAAACATTGTCGATCAGATTGTCAGTGCAACAATGCTGCTGAGCTCTGATCAGACTGGTGCTCTGATTTCCATTGAACGTTCCAATTCACTGGATGATTTCATCGAAACAGGCATCAGGCTGAACTCGGAAGTTACAGCAGAACTGTTGACATCCATCTTTGTCACCTCCACGCCATTACATGATGGTGCGGTGATTATTCAGGGGGATAAGATCGCGTGTGCAAGTGCCTACTTCCCATCCACAAATCAGGAAGTGCCATCCCGTTATGGGGCACGTCATAGAGCTGCAATCGGTATTTCCGAGATCACAGACTGCGTGACAATTGTCGTTTCCGAGGAAACCGGAAATGTATCAGTGGCAGCTGCTGGAAAACTGATCTCTGTTGACCGTAAGGGATTAAAGGATTATCTGATGCATGAGATCTGTGGTGAAACGATTGAAGTCAGATCCCATATCAGCACAAACAATACAATATCTTCTTCCAAGAAGTCAGCGATGATTGAAAAGCTGGCTTTACGCCGTCAGAAGCCGACAGAGACAGAAGAACCGGCTGAAGAAACCATAACAGAAGAAAAGCCTGCAAAAATGCATGTGGAATCTGTTGTTGTGGCAACTTCGCCTCGTGACATAGAAACACAGCAGAAAAATGTGGAAGAAATCCATAAGGCAGCGGATGCGGAAGCGATGGCACAGGAAATCAAACTTCCTCATAAAAAGAAGCGTCCGGCTCCAAGCTATCCTGACCAGTCTCAACGCAGGCAGAAAAACAGGCAGCAGCGCATGACAAGCCAGCAGGTGGCAGAAGCACGGCAGGCAACTGCGGCTGCTTTATCCCATGAAGTCAGGGAAGAAAAACCGACAGTTGTCATGAAGGAAGAACATGAACAGTTTGATACAACAAAACTGGATATCTCAAAGATTGTAGGATTCAACGATGAACTGGACCGTCAGTTCAGAATGGTCGATGATCTGTCGAAGAAATCCTCTGAGAAAGAAGGAGGTGAAGACAGATGAATAAACCGGAAAAGAATAAGGAAGTGAAGGAAAAGAAAAACAGAACTTCCGCTTCCAAGACAGAGCAGGCAAATAAGATCGGCAGACAGTCCAAAAAGATGTCCGAGTCGTATGAGAAGATGGAGCTGATGCTTGCCAAAGTGATCAAAATCTTCTCCACATTCCTGGATAAGGTTCTTTTCAATAACAGACATTCCAAGCTGGTTGCTCTGGTACTGGCACTGTTAATGTATGTTGGCGTCAACTACAGTTCTGTTCAGTCCATCTATACAAGTACATTGCGTTCCAGCAGATCTCTTTCCGATGTGGCTGTCACAGTCAATGTCAACAGTGATACATTTGAAGTATCCGGTGTACCGACTGCTGCCAATATCACCATTACAGGTGATGCTACAACAGTCACAACGGCAGCCAACTCCAAAGACGGTAAGGTCATTGTGGATCTGGAAGGATTGACCGAAGGAACACATGAAGTCAGACTGACAACAGAAGGCTATGGCTCCAATGTCAATGTGGTCGTAGATCCTTCTACAGTTGTTGTTACATTAAGCCGTAAGGTGACAAAGCAGTTTGATATTTCTTATGATTTCATCAATCTGTCGCAGATGGAAGATATCTATTCTCCTGGAACTCCTGTATTTGACTATACAAAGGTCAATGTCAGAGCTTCCTCAAAGACACTGGATTCCATTGCCTTTGTCAAGGCACTGATCGATGTATCCGGTCAGACATCTGATTTTGAACAGAACGCAAAGCTTGTTGCGTATGATTCCAACGGTAATCCTGTCAATGCGGATATCATTCCGAATGAAGTGCATGTTGTAGTGCCTGTGACAAATCCAAGCAAGTCCGTTCCTATCAATGTTCAGGTCAGTGGTGAAGTTCCGGATGGAAAGTCAATCAGTTCGATTACACTGGATCAGCAGACTGTCACGATCTATGGTGCAGAAAACATTCTGGCGGATATTGACAATATCACTGTTACACTGGATGCTTCCACACTGACAAAGGATGCAACGGTATTAAGACCGATTTCATTGCCATCCGGTGTCTCCAGTGCCAATGTCTCTCAGATCACAATGAATGTAACCCTTGGCAATTCAACCACAAAGACAGTTGACAATGTCCCGATTCATGTCAAAAACAATGTCAACCATTATAAAGCTTCTCAGCCTGACAATATTACAACCGTATCTGTTGAAGTGACGGGTACGGAAGAAAACATTGCTGAGGTAAGTGCAGATATGATCAATGTCTATATTGATATGAAGGATGCGACTCCTGGTCTGCAGACTTTCGAACTGAAGGTAGAACAGCCGACAAATGGTCTTGTCAGCTATAAGCTGAAAGACAGCACATATTCACTGAATGTACTTGGTGAAACAGATGATTCCGCAACAGAAGGAGGAACGATCAACAATGAGTAGATATTTTGGAACGGATGGAATTCGTGGTAAGGCCAACATCGGCCTGAGGGCAGACACAGCATTCAAGGTCGGCAGATACCTTGGCTATTACTACAGCAGAGAAGGTAAGAAGAATATTGTCATCGGTAAGGATACAAGACTTTCTTCTGACATGCTGGAAAGTGCATTGGCAGCAGGTATTGCTTCTTCTGGCTGCGATGCCTATCTTGTCGGTTATTGTCCGACACCATGTGTATGCCATCTGACAGTCAAAGAAGATTTTGCGTGTGGTGCAATGATTTCCGCAAGTCATAATCCATATTATGATAACGGTATTAAAGTATTCTCCAAGGAAGGTATCAAACTGCAGGGAGAAGTGGAAGAGCTGATTGAAGATTATCTGGATGGAAAGATCGACATTCCTTTTGCGACAGATGATGCGATCGGAAGAGTCGTTTCCTACTCACAGGGTCTTGAAAACTATCTGGACTGGATTGTTGCGGAATATCCGCTCGATCTTTCCGGTATGAAGATCGCAATGGACTGCGCAAACGGATCTTCTTCCTTTACAGCAGAAAGAGCGCTGAAAAGACTTGGCGCAGAAGTTACTGTATTCAATGCACAGCCGGATGGAGTGAACATCAACAATCACTGCGGTTCCACACATCCACAGGATTTTATCGCTTTCATGAAGGAACATGAAGGAGAATATGATCTTGGCCTGACTTTTGATGGTGATGCGGACAGACAGATCCCGATCGCACCGGATGGAAGACAGGTGGATGGTGACTACATGCTGTATATTCTTGGTAAGTATTACAGAGATGCAGGTGTACTGGAAGGTAACACGGTTGTTACAACTGTCATGGCAAACCTCGGCTTATGGAAGGCTATGGAAAGAGAAGGCATCAATGTTGAAAAGACGGATGTCGGAGATAAATATGTCTATGACATGATGTGCAGAAAAGGATATATTGTCGGAGGGGAACAGTCCGGTCATATTATCCTCAAACGTCATGCTACAACCGGGGATGGCCTGATGACGGCGCTTTCCATTCTGAAAGTCATGAAGGTATCCGGTAAGAGTGTGGCAGAGCTGATGGAAGGACTTAAGATCTATCCACAGCTGCTTGTCAATGTACATGTAACAGACAAGACAAAGGTCATGGATGATCCACAGGTACAGGAAGCAATTGCAGATGTGGATGTACAGCTGCATGGTAACGGCAGAGTTCTTGTCCGTCCAAGCGGTACAGAACCTCTGTTACGTGTCATGGCAGAAGCTGAGACAGATGAAATCTGTCATGAAGTCTGCCATCGTATCGCAGATCTTATTGAAGAAAAATACGGTGCATGATGATGTGGACAGTTTCGTTTTTGAAACTGTCCCTTTTCATATCTGATGTGATAAAATATGTTCGGGAAAAGACCTGAATGGGTAATACAACAGATAATCAAAAAGAAGGTGATCATATGAAAAGAGTAATTGCGATCGTAGAAGATGAGAAAGATCTGAATGAACTTGTCAAACGGTATCTGGAAAAGGAAGGGTATGAAGTCCGCTCCTATCTGACATTTGATGAGGCTTCTGCACATACAACAGATGATGATGTGCATATGTGGATTCTTGATATCATGCTTGGTGATAAGAGTGGCTTTGATCTGATTGAAGAAATCCGCATGCATGATGGAGAAGTGCCTGTCATCTTCATGTCCGCAAGAGATAAGGAATTTGATCGTATCATCGGTCTTGAAAAAGGATCGGATGACTACATTACAAAACCGTTTTCACCAAAGGAACTTGTGCTGCGTGTCAATAATCTGATGAGACGGGTCTATCGTGATGAGGATAAGTATCTGTCTGTTGATGGATATGATATTGATGAAAATCAGAGAACCGTAGTAGAAGGCAATACACAGATTGAACTTACAACAAAGGAATTTGATCTTCTGATGATGTTTGTCAACAATCGTGGTAAGGCATTCCCACGTGAAAAGATTCTTGAGCAGGTATGGGAAGAAAACTATTTCGGATCAGACCGTGTTGTTGATGATACACTGCGCAGACTTAGAAAGAAGATGCCGAATCTGAGTATCAAGACAATCTATGGATTCGGATACAAACTTGGATGAAACGCATCAGGCTATGGCTGCATGAACTGTCATTGACACAGCAGCTGCTTGGTATCGTATTCCTGTTTGTTTCCATCTTTGCCGGATTTGTATTCTTCTTTCTTAATCCGGCTATTGATCAGTTTTCCATGACGGAAATGTATGAGCTGCTTCATAATTCCCAGAATACGATGATTGTGTACATGAATGATAATCCGGATCATCAGCTGGAGATTGAGACGTCAGATACGTCCATCAAAGTATATCTGTATGATCCGTCTGTAGATGTCATGGTACATCTGGTTGGTGAACCGATTAATGAAGATCTCAAACAGGATATCCGCAGAAATGCGGTACGGAAACTGGAAGGAACGCAGGACTATTCGATGCAGACAACGGATATGGATGATGAAGGTGTTACCCGCAATGTCACATCTTTGTATTCCATGACACTGTTAAAGGATGGCAGATATCTGATCTCTATCCTGTCGGATGCCTATCGGGAAAGATTCCAGAGATCTTTGATCAATGGCATTGTTTTGATGAATGGGTGTATGATCGGAATTCTGTTTGCAATTCTGGTTGTCTGGGTAGGCTCTTTGATCTTTTCGTTGAATCAGATCCAAAGCTACATAACAAAAGTCAGAAATGATGAACCGGCACAGCTGAATGTCAAACGAAATGATGAAATCGGTGAAGTGGCGGTTGCCTTAACCGAAATGGAAACTGAACTGTCACGTCAGAACAGGGAAAAGGAAGAGATGATTCAGAATATTTCCCATGATCTGAAAACACCGATTGCGACAATCAAATCATACAGCGAAGCAATCAAGGACGGTATTTATCCATACGATACACTGGAAAAATCTGTTGATGTCATCATCGAACATGCCGGCAGACTGGAAAAGAAGGTACGCAGTCTGATTCTGCTGAATAAGATGGGTTATCTGCAGGATACTGCCCCTGAAGGAAACTGTCTTGATATGAATGAGGTGATCGAAAAGGCGATTCTTTCACTCAAGGTAGTCAAACCTGAAATTGAACTGATCTCGAAGGCGGATCCGGATATCTGTTTCCATGGGGAAGAGGAACCTTGGCGTATTACGGTGGAAAACCTGATTGACAATGCATTACGTTATGCCAAGTCACATATCATTGTTGAACTGCATGAAAATGAATTATGTGTCATCAATGATGGAAGCCATATTGAAGAAGAACGGATGGAAACACTGTTCCACCCATATGAAAAAGGCACGGATGGTCAGTTCGGTTTAGGATTATCCATTGTATATCGCGTCTGTACAACCTATGGATATCGTGTGCAGGCAGAAAACCTGAAAGATGGGGTGTGCTTTCGAATCTGGAAGGAACATCGTGGTAAAGAACCAAGACGCAAAGAAAAAAACAGCCGTCGTATGAACAGAAATGAAGGAACTGCTGCCTGATGATCAGCGGCTCCTTTTTAAAAAAAGGAGAAGAACATGAAGGAAGACAGAATAATGGAAACACAATCATTACATCTGACGGGCGTATCCAACGGCAGAACACTGGCAGGATATCGTACACAGGATGGAAGAACTATCCGTCCACATAAACTGTTGCGTACAGGCATGCTTGCCAAAGCAACGCCGCAGGATGTGGATCTCCTTGTCAATCAGGAACATCTTGGCATGATCATTGATCTTCGAACGGAAACGGAAGCCAGGGCGGTATTCAGGGGAAGCCCTGATTTTGCAGGAAAGGCGGATACATTGATCTGTGAACTGATGCAGCATCCGACTGTAACAGATCAGAGATGGAAACACCGTATTATTGCCGGTTATTCACTGGCTGGACTGTTTGGTTTGTATGCCTGTACGAAAACAGATCTGTTTGATGGGTGCGTAAGCTGTTCAGGTTCTTTGTGGTATCCGTGATTTGTACAGTATCTGAAAGAGAGTCATGTATATGCTCGTGTGATTTATCTTTCCTTTGGGACAAAAGAAAAAGACAGCAGAAATCCTGTTCTGTCAAAGATAAAGGAACGTACAGAACAGGTCGTGGACTTTCTGAAACAAGATCATATTTGCACCTTGGAAATGAATCCAGGCGGTCATTTCCATGATCCGGATGGAAGATTGCAGAAAGGCATTACATGGATGATGGCTCATCTCCCTGTCAGATGAAGACGGGGATTTTGTATGGAAAACAGGCATGTTTTCGCCATTTGGTTCAAATCTGCATGCATTTTGTTATAGAATAGTTTCGTATGAATAAAACAGTTGAGATTAATGGTGTAACAACCGCATATATGGAAGAGGGGGCTGGAATCCCTGTTGTACTGATGCATGGCTGGGGACAGAACAAAGAGATGATGATTCATATCTTTGATCACCTCAAGGACAGATTCCGTGTCATCTCTTTGGATTTTCCGGGTTTTGGTGAATCGGGATTACCACCTGAGGCATGGGGTGTCATTGAATATGAAAAGTTCTTTGAACAGTTCCTTGAAACAGTCGGAGCTGATCGTGTCATTCTGATTGGTCATTCTTTCGGATGTCGTGTGGCGATCCGGTTTGCTGCAAGACATCCACAGCGTGTCATTAGAATGATACTGACTGGTGCTGCAGGAATCCGGCCAAAGCATGATCTGAAGTGGCATATCGCAACGAAGACTTACAAGCTTGGCAAGTTTGTATTGAAGATCACCGGTCAGAAGGGAAGACTGCAGGAGCTACAGAAGAACGCCGGTTCTGAGGATTACAGAAATGCAGTAGGCATTATGAAGCCGACTTTTGTAAAGGTGGTCAATGATGATATTGCTCCAATATTATCTTCCATTGTCTGTCCGGTACTGCTTGTATGGGGAGATCTTGATACTGCAGCACCATTATGGATGGGACAGCAGATGGAAAAGGAAATGAAGGATGCAGGTCTTGCGATCTTTGAAGGAGATGACCATTGGGCATACTGGCATCAGGCAGATCGGTTTAATTCAGTCATTGACGTGTTTGTAAAGGAGGATGAACAGGCATGAAGTGGGTTGTCATGATTGCGATGGCTTTTGCTATGGTTGTGCCGACAAAAAGGGCATTATTCATTTTCCAGCAGAACAGATACGAAACCGGTCGTTATAGTACATGGCTGAAAGAAAACCTTGGCCGACTTGCCAGGGAAGATGTGTTTTATATCACATGTTCCATTGTTCTTGGGATTGCAGGATATCTGTTGCCAGGATTACCGGTACAGATTGTCACTGCAGTCATGCTTGTATTTACGGCATTGATGTCATGGTTTATTGAAAAGCATACGCATTATATCAAACCGCTTGTCTGTACTGCACGTGTGAAAAGACAGATCGGTTTCATGGCAGCATTGGAAATGTTATGTGCGCTTTTCATTTTCCTGTATGACCTGGATTATCTGGCATATGCAGCAGGATGGTTTCTGCCATGGCTGCTGATCTGGCCGATGGATGGCATGACTGCACCGATTGAAGCGGGTGTGCGTGCCCATTATCTCAATGATGCCAGAAGAATCCTTGCATCTGATCCGTCTCTGATTCGGATCGGTATTACCGGATCCTTTGGAAAAACCACAACAAAGAATATCATGCAGGCAATGGTATCTCAGCAGTACAACTCTTTGATGACACCAGCCAGTTATAACACACCAATGGGTATTACACGTACGATCCGTGAAATGCTCAAACCGATTCATCAGGTATTTGTGTGCGAGATGGGTGCGGATCATGTTGGTGATATCCGTGAACTGATGGATTTTGTTCATCCATCCATTGGTGTTGTGACTTCCATCGGTCCTCAGCATCTGAATACATTCGGATCGCAGGAAAACATCACAAAGGAAAAGATGAATGTGATTGAAATGCTGCCACCGGATGGATTTGGCGTCATGAATTATGATAATCCGTTCATCCGTGGGTGGCATGTGAAAAACAGAGTTGCTGCAGCAACCTATGGTATCCATTATGAAAAGGTGGATTATCGTGCTGTCGATATTACCTATACCCCAACCGGATCCTCCTTTACAGTTGTCCATGGTAAAGAAAAGATCAGGCTGGAAACAAAGCTTTTAGGCGAACTGAACATTCTGAATATTCTTTCTGCTGTGGCTGTGGCAAGACATCTTGGTATTTCATGGCAGACAATCACAAGAGCTGTGTCCACAATGCAGCAGGTGGAACATCGCCTTGAACTGAAGAAAATCAACGGTTACCGTTTCATTGATGATGCCTTCAATGCCAATCCGACTGGTTCTGCCATGGCTTTGGAAGTACTGTCCATGATGCCTAGTAAAAGATATATTGTTACGCCAGGCATGATTGATCTGGGTGAAAAACAGGAAGAAGTCAATCATCATTTTGGTACATTGATGAAAGGAAGGGTGGATGAAGTTATTCTTGTTGGAAGAATTCAGACTTCACCAATCTATGCAGGTTTACAGGAAAGCGGATTTGACATGGAACATGTCACAGTTGTTGATAAGGTAGCGGAAGCGTTTGAACTTGTTTATTCCACTGCTTCACGACAGGATATAATCCTGCTGGAAAATGACCTGCCGGATGCATTCAACCACTGACACGATCGTACGGTCGTGTTTTTTTGTATGAAAAAACCCTGTCTTTTTTCTGACAGGGCTCAATTGCTTATGCTTTCAGAGCTTTGCGGAAGAAGAAGATTCCGCAGATGAACAGAATGCTTAATGTACCTACTGCAATGTTAATGGAGTTGGTCATTGATACGGCAACACCAACCAGTGTTGTTCCCATAAATGCTGCACCTTTACCACAGATATCATAAATACCGAAGTATTCACCAGAGGCATTGGCCGGGATGATCTGTGCATAATAGGAACGGGAAAGAGCCTGAATCGCTCCCTGGAACATACCTACAATAAACGCCATGATGGCAAACTGCCACAGTGAACTCATGAACAGAGCATAGATCGCAACCGTAAAGTATCCGAAGATACATACCATAATTAATGAAGTGGAACTGTATTTCTTTGACAGTTTTCCAAAAAGTGTTGCAAATGCGAAGGCTACAACCTGTGTCAGAAGCAGGACAATAAGAAGGCCCACCTGATTCAATCCAAGGGCTGTACCGATTGCGACTGCTTCATCGATGATGGTGTATACACCATCAATGTAGAAGAAGAAAGCAATCAGGAAATAGAATACTTTCTTTTCGTTATGGTACATGTTTTTCAGTGTAGTAAACAGACGTGAGAAACTGGATGAAATCATACCGGAAGTATTCTCGACATAATATTTCTGTTTGTAGTTTTTCAGTAATGGAATTGTGACAACAAACCACCAGAGAGCGATGATGATAAATGCTGCTGCGATGGAAAGCTTTTCCGGAATCACACCAAGGAAAGAAGGATTTCCAAGAACGAACAGGACAAGAGCAACAACAAACGGGACGCATGATCCAAGATATCCAAGAGCATATCCCTGAGAGGATACGATATCCATTCTTTCCGGGGTAGTAACATCAACAAGCATCGAGTCATAGAAGACAAGAGATGCCTGATAAGCTACCTTGGCAACAACGAATGTCACAAGATACAAAGTCCAGTTTGGAACGACTCCCATTATCAGACAGCCGGCAACACCGATGAATAATGCTACCATGAATAACGGCTTCTTGAAGTTTTTATTGTCTGCGATCGAGCCGAAGACAGGACCGATGACAGCAACCAGAACCGTTGCGATACTTGTTGCATAACTCCAGTATGCCAGATACTGGCTGTCGGAAAGACCGGCGGAAGTTGCCAATGTGTTGAACCAGATCGGAATGATGGTTGACACAAGGAGGGTAAATGCTGAATTACCTACATCATAACAGATCCAGCTTTTTTCAAGTTTGTCAAAGCCTTTGAACATAATGTTAACCTCTGTACATCTATTATGAAGGAAAGAGGGGAAAACTTCTATACAAGGAAAGTCAAAAATACGTAAATAATACTGATGTCTGATCTTCAAGGACCAATGTCTTTGTTGCAACAGCATCAGCAAAAGCCTGATCATGTTCAACAAACAATATGGTTGCATTACAGTTTTCGATCAGTTCCTGCAGCTGCATACGGACAAAGATATCGATATAGTTCAATGGTTCATCCCAGATATATAGATGTGCTCTGGATGCAAGACTTCCGGCAAGTGCAGTCAGTTTTTTCTGCCCATAGGAATACTGGGAAATGTCCATTTCAAACAGATTTCTTTCAAAACCGAGCTTTCTCAGCAAAGCAAGAAACAGCGTGCAGTTGATATCATGCTGATCAGCATATTCATACGGGGATCCGGAAAGGGAAGAGGTGTCCTGCGGCACATAGGATATAATCAGATTTCTGCCGCACTTCAATGTACCGGTAAAAGGAATGTCGCTTCCGATCAGTGACTTCAGAAATGAACTTTTTCCACAGCCGTTAGGACCGGCAACAGCGATTCTATCACCTGGATGAATGGACAGGGAAACCGGTTGAAACAATGGTCTATCATAACAGATCGTAAAGTGATCGAAAACAATCATCGGATCGGAGTGAAATGCAAGTGGGTGCAGCTTCAGCTGTTCGGTTGTCTCCACATTCTGCAACAGACTCTTCTTTTCCTGGATTGCTTTTTCTGCATGTTTCTGAATCTGGATGGATCGCTTCATCATTTTTGCGGCTTTATGTCCGATTCTTCCTTTATCCGGTTTCAATCCTGCGATTCTTGTGCCGTTTTTTGTTTTTTCCACAGATGCTGACCACTGAGCTGCCTGAAGGGAAGATGCATGCAGGCGCTCGATATCTTTGAGCAGCTGCCGGTTTTGTGAAAGTTGTGATTGTGTTTCGATGGTGTACTGCTGATACCATGAGGAAAAGGATCCAGCAGTAATCGAAATATCGGTTCGATTGAGTGAAATCGTGTGGTCGGTGCATTGATCCAGAAAAGCACGGTCATGGGATACAATCATATAACCTGTTTTCTGTTTTCTCAGATATGCACTCAAGATTTTTCTTCCGGATGCATCCAGATGATTTGTCGGCTCATCGATCAGAAGATAATCGTGGTGTGTCAGAAACAGACCGGCAAGCATGACCTTGGTCTGTTCGCCATAAGAAAGTTTATCAAAGGGCTGATACAGCACATCCTCTTTGACCTGCAGCAGTGAAAGTTCTTTTTCAAACTGCCAGAACTGTGCCTGTGGTGCAATTTCTTCCAGTATGGAATACGTCAGGAAAGAAGGATTGCTGATGGAAAATGGATAAGCGGAAACAGAAATGTGCGGTTCAATGCTGCCGCTGTATGTATATTTTCCCTGCAGCAGGGCTAATAACGTGGTCTTTCCTTTTCCGTTTCTTCCAATCAGTCCTGTTTTCCAGTCTGTATCAAAGGAAAAGGATATCTGATCAAAGACAGGCGCATTACCTGTCGGGTATGTGAATGATACATTATGCAAAGAAATAAGTGACATGGTTTACCTCCTGTAAAAACAACAGGAAAATACCCTGCACGCGTATGGATGAATATGTAAAAAGATGAGTACTTTCCTGCATGCATGCACAGTAAAAACAGTACCAGTGCATCATAATTGTTGCGTGCCGGATCAGTTTCTCATCTTCTCACCACCTTTCAACAGTTATTATAGCGTCATACTTCCTGATTGCAAACAGCTGATGTAATGCTTACAATAGAGATAACAGAACAGACGTAAAAAAAGTATCATTGAATCGAGGTTTGTCATATGAAAAACATACTTGTATGGGCACATCGTGGTGCCAGTGGAATCATGCCGGAAAACACACTCCCTGCATTTGAAAAGGCAGTTGAACTTGGGGCAGATGGTGTAGAACTGGATATTCAGATGACGGCAGATGGTGAGATCGTTGTCATTCATGATGAAATGGTAGATCGCACATCCGATGGAAAAGGGTGGGTCAAGGATTATACACTGGAAGATCTGAGAAAACTGGATGTCAGCTATGGGCATAAGGAGCTTGGTCATGTATGCATCCCGACAATGCGGGAAGTATTTGAACTGCTGAAACCGACAGATCTGACCATCAATATCGAACTGAAAACAGGTATTCTGGATTATCCAGGAATAGAAGAAAAGATTCTGATATTAACAAGGGAATACGGGTTTGAGGATCGTGTTATCTATTCTTCCTTCAATCATTATTCCATTTTGAAAATACAGAAACTGGAACCGACCGCAAAAACGGCATTCCTGTATGCGGATGGACCGATTGATATGCCGGAATATGGAAAGGAGCACCATGTGCATGCACTGCATCCTGCCATGTATAACATCCGTATGCCTGAATTTATGAAAAAGTGCGAAGAATATGGAATTGATGTCAATGTATGGACGGTAAACAGCGAGGAATATACAAAACTGTGTATTCAGGCTGGTGTCAATGCGATTATTACAAACTATCCGGATCTTGTCCGTCGAGTGATTCAGTCTGTCAAGGAAAGTCCTTTCCGGAAGCTTATGGAAGAACAGATTCATCCATGGATGAAAGAGCATGTATCGGATGGCTATTTCCACAGTAAAGATGGATTGAATATCCATTACCATAAAGCAGTTCATCCTGAAGAAAAGGCATCTGTTGTCATGGTACATGGCTTCTGTGAATTTTTCGGGAAATATCATGAGGTGGCTTACCGTTTCTATGAAGCTGGGTATTCTGTGTTCTTCATCGAACTTCGAGGGCATGGTAAGAGTGAAAGAACATTTGAATCTTCCGATCAGAAGATCTATGTATCTGATTTCAGAGAATATGAAGATGATCTGGATTCCTTTATTCATCAGATTGTGAAGAAAGAAGCCAGCAGTGGCAGATACTTCCTGTATTCTCATTCCATGGGTGGTGCGGTATCCGCATTGTATCTTGAGGATTATCCGAAGGTTTTCCGTTGTGCTGTATTATCTTCGCCGATGTTAAGAATCAATTACGGTAAGATTCCACAGACTGCCGTAGATGTTCTTTCGGTGTATTCAAAAGTCAGAAACATGGCATTTGAATATGCACCAGGTCAGGGAACGTTTAATCCGAATGCCTCTTTGGAATCCTCCTCTGCCATGGATCAGGATAGATATGAGTATCAGATGAATCAGAGAATTGCGGATAAGGACTACCAGACATCCGGTGGTACATATGGATGGGCAACAGCGGCACAGAAGGCATGTGATCGTATTATGGATCATGCCCGAAATATCACTACGCCGATTCTGTTATGTCAGGCAGGACAAGACAGACTTGTGCGACTGGAAGGGCAGGATGCTTTTGATCGGGTATGCGATAAAGTCACGCTGATCCCTTTCCCTGAAAGTAGACATGAAATATACAATGCAACCGATGAGATACGGGAACAGTATTTTAAAGCTGTCATATCCTATTTTGATGCTTATGCAGGAAAGAAGTGAGGTGAAATCATGTATAACGCAATCATGCATATTTCTTTTTACACGGATCATTTTGATGAAATGATGCACTTTTATGTAGACCAGATGGGATGCAGGGTAAAATCTGTTGTCCGATGGAAAAGTTACAAAGGAAGAGAAGATAAGCCTGTATTTGCAAAGCTTGCTGAAACGGATCCGGAAGGTATCTTTTATGTCTATTTTGAAATAGCCCCAGGGCAGTTTATTGAGCTGTTCCCTGCTTCTAGAGACCAGAAACCGCACAGGCAATGGAATGAGGATGTCGGTTATTCTCACTTTGCTTTGACGGTGGATGATATCTTTGCTGCATCTGCAAAACTGCAGGAAAATGGTATTACACCGGATACACAGATTTCCAAAGGGCCATCCGGTACTTACCAGCAATGGTTCCATGATCCCGATGGCAATAAGTTTGAACTGATGCAGTTTACAGAACAGTCCTGGCAGGTAATCGGACATATTGATTAATACAAAAAAGGCGGGTCAGACAGATCCGCCTTTCAATAAGATAAAAGAAAAACTCACTTTTCAGTGAGCTTTACAATGGAGCGAGTGAGCGGAATCGAACCGCCGTATCCACCTTGGCAAGGTGGTGTTCTACCGTTGAACTACACTCGCAATAATGGCGGTTCTGACGAGATTCGAACTCGCGATCTTCTCCGTGACAGGGAGACGAGATAAACCACTACTCCACAGAACCATAAATGGCGAGGAAAGAGGGATTTGAACCCTCGCGCCGGTTTCCCGACCTATGCCCTTAGCAGGGGCACCTCTTCGGCCTCTTGAGTATTTCCTCAACAGTCTGCCAAACGCATTTTTATTTCGCTGTTAGCACTTGGATAATATACCATGGCTTTTTCCTCTTGGCAAGAGGGAAAAATACGAAATCATTTTGGACACTTGATGACAACATTGTTTTTAGGCTGTTTATTCATCATTTTTCCGATCTTCAGATTTTCTTCTCTGATCTTCTTTTTCGCCATGACTTGACATAATCATGGAATGATGGAGAAATATAGAAAAACTCACTTTTCAGTGAGCTTTACAATGGAGCGAGTGAGCGGAATCGAACCGCCGTATCCACCTTGGCAAGGTGGTGTTCTACCGTTGAACTACACTCGCAATAATGGCGGTTCTGACGAGATTCGAACTCGCGATCTTCTCCGTGACAGGGAGACGAGATAAACCACTACTCCACAGAACCGTTTGTTTTTGCTTTTCTTTTCAGCGCTCAAATAATATACCATGGCATATGAACTTTGACAAGTACTTTTTCGAAAAAAATGATACGAAAATGTTATTAGGGTTACTATTCACAGCCAATTTGAAAACTGACAAAACCTGTCAATAGGAGTTATCCACAAAATGCACTTTTTTTGAAGATATTGAACCTTCATTGAAGTGCATTTTTAAGCTCATACTGACGGATGTTATTGCCGACTCAATTATTTTCACCGATGGTCAAGAACCCACTTTAGATTGCGTATATTGGATGTCAGGGATGATTCCTGCTGCGTAACTGACGCTTTTTTCGTTTTTATTTCTTGAAAAGTTATCCACATTTTCGACGAAATTATGCATGTTATAATCCTTCTTGTAATTGGAGATGTGGATACTATGGCTGATTCTTTCTATGAACTGTATTGTGAAGAAGTAAGAAAAAATGAAATTCTTGTAAAAGAAAACACGAACCTGAAAATTCAGGTCAGATCTCTTACTTCCCGTGTCAGATATCTTGAAGAAAATGAAGATAAGATCATTGAAAGAAAAGTAGAAGCCAAAGTTAAAGCTGAAGTAGATAAGGTAACAGAAGCTTTTGAAGATAAGGTCATATCGTTGGAAAAGACAGTGGATCATCTGCGCTCTGTTCTGAATAACGACTCAACAAATTCCGGTATTCCCACATCCAAAACAGCCATCAGTAAAGCAAAACATATTCCGAATTCAAGAGAGAAATCAGGAAAGGCTGTTGGAGGACAGAAGAACCATCCAAAACACAAACTCGAAAGATTTCATGATGGTGAAGTAACGGATTATGTCGATCATAAGACTGATACATGTCCTGTATGTCATACACAAATGGTAATCAATGGCGAAGGTACGATAAAAGATGAATATGATTTCAGAATTGTTGTGAAGAAAATAAGGCATCGATTTTATGAAACGGTATGTCCGGTATGTCATCATATGGAAAGAGTCAGTATTCCAGCCCATTTAAAAGAAGAAAATCAATATGGATATGGTGTTCAGAATCTGGCACTAACGCTGGTGAATGAAGGGTTTGTATCCGTGCACAGAACAAAGGAAATCATCATAGGACTTACAGGTGGTGAAATTGATCTGAGTGAAGGATATATTTCAAAGCTGCAGAAAAGACTGTCTGATACCCTTGTTCCCTTTATCACGGATCTGAAGAAACATATACTTAACCTGAATATCCTGCATTGGGATGATACGGTCATATTCATCAATAAGAAGAATGCATGTCTGCGATTCTACGGAAATGAAGAACTTGCCTTTTACACAGCACATGAGCAGAAGAATAAAGAAGGCGTTGATGAGGACAATATTCTGCCATTACTGCGATCAGATCAGATGGTTGTGCATGATCACAACAAGGTCAATTACAACAGTGATTATGAATTCCAGAATGTGGAGTGCTGTGTTCATCTGCTGAGAGACCTGAAAAAGGTGGTAGACAATCTGGACCATGAATGGCCAAAGAATTTGATTGAGTTACTGCTGAGGGAAAACCATAACAGGAATATCGGAAACTATGTAGATGCAGGATACATCAGTCTGATATATGACCAGTATGTGACGGAAGGATATTATGAAAATCTGAATGACAGGAACAGGTATTATGGAGATACGGAGGAAACGCTACTGAAAAGGTTGGAGAAATATAAAGAAAACTATCTGATGTGGACTTTGAATGAAGAGATACCGTTTTCCAACAATGTCAGTGAAAGATCATTGAGAAGCAGTAAAACAAAAATGAAAGTATCAGGCCAGTTTATTAATCTCAAGAATGCAGAGTATTACGCAAATATCAGAAGTTATCTTGAGACAGGACATAGACATGGAGTGAACAGTTCTGAACTGATTGAACGTGCATTGAAAGGGGATCCGATCCTGGTAGAAGAAATGAAAGAACACGATAAATCCGAAGAGTAAAACACTTCAGAGACATCGTGTTTTTCGTAATGGTTTCTAATTGGCTGTGAATAGTAACTTATCAGGGAATCTGCCTGTTATCTGCTATAATGGCACCATGCAGAAAAAAGTAATCTACACTGAAAATACACCATATGGGCTGATCGAAGTGGAAGACATGATGATCTATGGAGATATGATCCGTCTTCTGATGGTTGATGGGAATCCGGAATCTGCCATGTATCTGGAGGAAGAAAGAAAATATGATCTTCTGTTTCCATACATGCAGAGATTTTCCTATGCTTTTGTATGCAATCCGAAAATCCGCAATACTCTTCTGATCGGTGGTGGTGCCTTTTCATATCCGAAATATTATCTGGAACATTATCGTCGCAGTAAAATAACTGTCATTGAACTGTCACAGACAATAATTGATCTGTCCAGAAAGTACTTTCGTCTGGATGAGCTGGACGTTGAGCAGAAGTCCAACCTGAAGATTGTATGTGAAGATGCATTTTCATGGCTGGATGAAACAGATGAAAAGTTTGACTGGATCATCAACGATGCCTTTATCGCAGATGTGATGCAGGGAAGAGATGAATCAATTCTTGCTAAGGCTGTTTCTCATCTGAACCCGGGTGGAATCTACATGGAAAATCATGTATCAGCCCTTCGTGGTTTTGGGGCAAAAAGTCTGTTCCGCAGAGAAAAGCAGATGAGAGAATATTTTGATTCCATAACAAAAATCATCTGTGATGAGGATGTATCCTCATTTTCCCGGCAGAACTTTGTTCTGACAGGGATACGAAAGGAGGATGCAGATGTCAAAGACTGAAGAAACAAAGCTGCTGGAGGATGCACTGCATCAACGACAGATCGAAAAAAGAGAATATGGATGTGAAGAAGTGACGATCGGATTCAAAGCAGGTGGAAAAGGAGACGAAATTGTCGACTATATGACAATGGATGCTTCAGACCAGTTCCGCTGTTATGAGATTAAAGTGACATTATCTGATCTGAAATCAGACAATGCTCTGTCATTTTACGGGGATTACAATTATCTTGTTGTTTCTGACAGTCTTTATCTGCGCAACCCTGTGTGGGAAAACCATATTCCTCCTTATGCCGGTATACTATGCGGGAAAGATCTGCGTGTCATCCGTCAGGCAAAACTGAAACGGATTGATGAACAGACGAGACAGATGCTGAAAAGTTCTCTGTTGCGTTCTGTCTGCTGGAAATATGAAAATCACCGTAATGCGCAGATCCTGAATGATACGCGTGCTCTAAAACGGCAGATGGAACAGATGAAACAGGAATATCAGAATAGAATTGAAGAACTGGATCAGATGGAATGGACGTGCCATGATTTTGAATACTATTATGGAGCCAATCATCAGATTACTGATTTTCATCTGGAAAAGGAAGCCATGGTACAAAGAAAGCAGTATGCTTTGCGGAAAGAAGGCAGAATGAGCTGGACGAGTGAAAATGGTGAGCTGGAATGCCCGGTCTGTGGTACTCATCAGAATCAGGAAACACCATACTGTCCATACTGTGGAACGGATCTGAGAAAAATGAAAGAACATGAGTGAAATGAAGAATGTAAAACATATCTGTACAGGATTGCTTGCCCATGTTGATGCGGGCAAGACCACCTGTGTAGAAGCAATGCTGCTGAACAGCGGCACAATCCGCAAGGCTGGACGGGTCGATCATGGCGATACGATCCTTGACTATGATGAACAGGAAAGAAGTCATGGCATTACGATTTATGCCAAAGAAGCCCACATGAAATGGATGGATGCAGAGATTGATCTGATTGATACACCAGGCCATGTGGATTTTTCTGCGGAAATGGAAAGAAGTCTGTCTGTATTGGATGTGGCAGTATTGCTGATCAATGGACAGGATGGAGTACAGGCTCATACGCATACGATCTGGAAATGCCTTTCCCATTACAATGTACCATGTATCGTATTTGTCAATAAAATGGATATCTCATTTCATACACAGCAGGAACTGCTGGAAGATCTGCATACGCATTGCTCGGATATGTGTGTGCAGTGGGATGAAAACAGAGACGATACACTTGCGTTAGCAAATGATGAAATACTGGAGGCAGTATCGCAGACAGGAGTCATACCAGAACAGCTGCTGCAGCAGGCATTCATGAAACGGCAGTTTTTCCCGGTTCTTTTCGGTAGTGCCTTAAAGAATCAGGGCGTAGATACCCTGATGAATCTGATGTGTCAGCTTGTTCCACAAAGAGAATATCCGGAAACATTTGGGGCAAAGGTATTCCGTGTTTCATTGGATCCACAGGGCAATCGATTGACGCACATGAGAATTACAGGTGGCATTCTACGTGCCAGGGATCGATTCAATGAAGAGGACAAGGCAGATCAGATCAGACGATACAATGGCGTCAAATATGATCTTCTGATGGAAGCTGGTGGCGGAGAAGTCGTATGTGTTAAAGGGATATCTTCCATGGAACCAGGGGCTGGACTTGGATTTGAAAAGGACAGCAGTTCATCCTTACTCAATGCCAGCATGACCTATCAGCTGGAACTGCCTGAAGGGGCAAGCCCGCTTGTTCTGGCTGATACGTGTGCAACACTTGCCAGTGAAGATCCACGTCTTGAAATCAGCACGGATGAAAGAACAGGAAGAATATCTGTCTGTATCATGGGTAAAATGCAGATGGAGGTACTGCAGAAAAAGATCTATGAATCTTCTGGTATTATGGTAGGTTTTTCAACAGGAAAAATCGTCTATCAGGAAACGATCAGAGGACCGGTTGATGGTGCAGGCCATTTTGAACCGTTACGCCATTATGCAGAAGTGCATGTCAGGCTTGAACCATTACCATCCGGCAGTGGAATACAGGTCGTTAACGGAATCGGAACAGATTCTCTGTCCGCCGCATGGCAACGTTCCATTCTTTCTGCCTTAAGCAGGAAAAGGCATCGTGGTGTACTGACTGGTTCATTCCTTACCGATGTCAGAATCATTCTGACAGCTGGCAAAGGACATATCAAACATACAATGGGTGGTGACTTCAGACAGGCTGCCGGCAGGGCTGTGCGCCAGGCATTGATGAAAGCGGAATCCATTCTGCTGGAACCATATGAATCCTTTGAACTGACTGTACCATCAGAAAGCCTTTCACGAGCACTGTTTGATCTTGAAAACAGGGAGTGCAGTGTTGAAGTGAAAGAAAATGAAAACGGCACCATGTGTATTCAAGGAGAAGGACCTGTCAGAACATTACAGAACTACAATGGTGAAGTGACGGTCTATACAAAGGGAAAAGGCATCTTCTTAAGTGAAACAGCCGGATTCAGACCATGCAAAGAAGCGGATCGGATCATTGCGGAAATCGGATATGATCCGGAAATGGATCTGCATCATCCTGCGGATTCTGTCTTCTGTGCAAATGGCAACGGCTACAATGTCAGATGGGATGAAGCAGATGAGCATATGCACATCCAATTGAAAAATGGTGAGGTGCCTTCTTCTGCGATGCGCTCGACACGGTATAAGGTATCTGAGGGAGATCTTGGATACATCATGGAAATGACAGCAGGCAGAAATCGCAATCCGGATAAAGAAGCAGAAGAAAGAATCCGGAAGGAAAAAGAGAAGAAACGGGAAGAAATGGCTGAGATGTCACGCGTCAGAGCTTCTGTGAATCTGCCTGATATGATGGTTGTGGATGGATACAATATGGTCTATGCCTGGGATGAACTCAAGTCTTTGGCTCAGGAAGATCTGTATCTTGCGCGTGAAAAACTGATTACGGCCTTATATAACTGGCAGGCATATTATGGTCATCCGATTACCGTTGTCTTTGATGGATATCGTGTTGCCAATAACACGGGAACTACCCTGAAAAAACAGGATCTGACGATTGTCTACACAAAAACCGGGGAAACTGCAGATACATGGATTGAAAGGTTTTCCTACCAGAATCAGAACAGATACCGAATCACTTACGTATCATCTGATGCCCTGATTCAGAATGCCGTACTTTCCAGAAATGGTTTACGCATGAGTGCCAATGCGTTATATCAGAAACTGAAAGAATTTTCCATTTTATGAACTCCGGGTTGTGTATAATAGAATTAGAAAAGAGGTGGTAAAACAATGTTATTGAAATGTACAAGAGAAAATGAAACAACGTACTATCTGCCATCGCAGATCCGCAAACTGGCAGTTTCACCTGTCTATGGCAAAGATGATGCATATGATGTATGCCTTTATGTCAACAACAACGTCATGGAACTGATCGGTGTTTATCCGACAAAAAAAGAAGCAGAAAGGGTTGTGCTGAAACTGTATGATCTGATTCTGCATGAAGATACAGTCGGAATTGTAGATCTTTCGGAGGTAAAAGGATGATCAGTGGACTCCTGATCGTACTTGCTGCTATTGGTGCTGCAGGTATCATCGTCTGTTTCCATGGTCAGAAGATGCTGGCACTGGCATTTGCCATTCTTTCCTTTGTGTGCACCTATCAGTTTCTTTCTGCCACATGGGGAACAAGTCCGACTGGGATTGTCGCTGCTCTTGCAGTATCAGTAGTAGCTGTACTTCTGGTTCAGTTTGCACAGTCGATCGCATTCTTTCTGATCGGATTATTATGTGGGCTTCTGATCGGTTCTATCGTGATCGGATTTCTGCCACCTATGGAAACATATATCCACTGGATTATCATTATTGCCTGCGGGCTGATTCTCGGTTTTCTTGGTAAGCATTATCAGAAGGGAATCATACGTATTCTTACCGGTATCTGTGGCGGATACCTGCTTGCAGCATTTACTATGCTGCTGATCATTCATATTGAAAATCTTGGTATATTCAATATGGGAAATCTGTTTGATACAGCATCCAACCTTGTCACTTACATGTCAAATGATCTGATGAACCTTCAGCCTCTTACAGGACTTGTACTGACGGTCATCTATGCGGTTTGCGGTGTTCTGTATCAGAATAAACATCATTGAAAAGGAGATTATTTATGGCTTTATTCCATCTTGAAATTGAATCAGAATATCTTGGTGCAAATACCGATGTGCATGTCATCATGCCGGATAAACCACGTACGGTTTCTTCAAAAGACTTCTACACGGCAGAAAAGAAATACAGAGTTCTATGGCTTCTGCATGGAACGTTCGGTGGCTATTCCGACTGGATCCGCAAGTCCAATATTGAACTGTATGCATGTGAAAAGGATCTGATTGTTGTCATGCCTGGTATCGGCAATGCCGACTACTCTAACTGGGATAACTTCACACTCGGATATGATGCTGAAAAATACATCGTGGATGAACTGATGCCTATGATCTATGGATGGTTCCCTGCATCTTCCGCAAGGGAAGATAACTTCATTGCAGGTCTTTCCATGGGTGGTAAGGGAACACTGCAGTTTGCTCTCATGTATCCGCATCTGTTTGCTAAGGCAGCTGTATTAAGCTTCATGCCAACTGATATGGAAGCAGAAAGAGAATCATTCAAGCAGCTGTATGACATGAATCCATCCGAAGTATATCAGAACCAGGATGTCATGCATTCTACGCAGCGTCAGTACAATGTCATGCATAAATACAACAGCTTTGAAGAGTATATGGATTCCTCCTATAACCTGTGGAAGAAACTGGCAGAAGCAGACAAAGAAGAACTTCCGGATCTGTTCTTCTCCGTTGGAACAGAAGATCCTCTGATTTCGCAAAAAGTGGTGGAAGATTTCCAGGCATATCTGAAACAGCTTGGCATTGAAGCAATATTTGAAACAGGCCCAGGCAGCCATGAGTGGAGAGTCTGGGAAAGAGATATCCAGAAAGCATTTACGTTCTTTAATCTCGATCACGATACAAAAGGAAATGCGTTCTAAAAGAGATCCGTTGAGTGATCTGAAATTCTATTCTGGGGATATCAGGAATGAGGATCCGATAGATCCTCTTTTTTCGGATTCGAAAGCCTACGTTACATTGAATGCACTTCTGTTTGATGGAATTGAAACAGAAAAAGCAAGAGTCCAAGAAGGAAGAAGGCTGAATCCTGCATTCATCATAAGGTATGGCGATACGCTTTCGCTGATACATGGAATTCTTTCCTGTATGAAGCCGATTGAACGGGAAACAGTTGTTTATCGTGTGGAAAGGCTTGTGGATTATCAGAAGTTTGTTCAGGCAGGGATGATGACTTCCTTTATTTCATGCAGTGACAGGGAATTCCTGGACAGTTATACGGATAAGGCAGATCTTGTATTCATGGAAGTACATGTAAAACCTGGTGTTTTATGCGTTCATCTGGAAGATGAACTGGAAGATTATCTCAAACAGGATGAACATGAACTGCTGATCAGTCCATACTGTCCGATCCGGGTAAAACAGACTTCTGTGCCAGAGCAGTACAGTGCTGTAAGGGACCGTAATGGTAATCCGGTCTGCATCTATACATCCGTGGATGTATATCCTGCCTTTCTGCATGAAACATATGCACCCGTCTGCTTTGATCAGAATCTGATTGATCGCTGTTGTAAAGCCATTGATTTACTTAACAGTCAGGAAACAGTGGATGATCAGGATCTGCAGACATATCTTTCCTTTAAGAAAATGATTCACAATACAGTGAAAAAATGACATGACGGTTATGTGAAATCGTCATGTTTTTCTGTTAATTTCACATGATGAAACCACTTACATAAACACTCATGTGATAATTAGACAAAAGGAGGGACCTTATGATTATTCATGATGCGTTTATGTCACTCAAAAATGACATGATACATTCATTTTTTTATTGGCTGACATTTGTCATCTCATCCATGTTCATCTTTCTGTTCCTTGTTGTATCAATGTCGGATGCTGTGGGTGTGACATTTGTGCAGGCAAAAGGGGATGTGGCGACAAATCTTGCTGTATTCAGCTCTGTGCTGTGTATGGTGGAAATCGTATTCGCAAATGACTTCTATGTCAAAAGCAAATCACGTGAGCTAGCAGTAAGGCTTGTCTGTGGTGCAACCTATGTACAGCTTGCCCAGTATCTGCTGAGCCAGACGGTATTTCTTGTTGCGGTTGCCATTCCTGCTGGTATTCTTGCCGGTACCATATGCATCCCATTAATCGGTCTGCTGATGAGCAACATTACCGGAACGGCAATGTCCATTAATATCACAGGGGAAGCTCTGATCTGGACGATCTGTATTCTTGGATTTGTTGTGTTCTGGACGCTGATTCTGAATCTGTCTTTTGCCTATCGTAACAGTGCAGCTCAGCTGCTCAATTCCCAGACGATCAAGACCGGTTCTTCCAATCCGTTTCTGACTGCTTTCCTGGAAGATCTGAATAAAGGAAAACAGGGCACCATCAGCCGTATGATTGCCTTAGGGATGTTCCTTGTTCCGATTGGGCTGTTCTATTATTCCCCATCAGCTTCCATGATCTTTGCGGCAGTTTCTCTTGTCGGATTGAATGACCTCATAAAAAACCTGGCAATGCCATATCTGAACAGGCATATTGAAAAGCATATTACAGATTCGGAAAAAACAGGATATCTTGGTTTTGTCCGTCATGACCTGAAGATACTCAAGACTAATCTCTTGCTGTTGATTGTCACCAGCGTACTTCTGATTACGATTCTTGTCAGCACAACTACAGCGACGGATGCTGTACTTGTACTGATTACTTATGTTGCAATGAGCACATTGCTTTCCATGGCAATTCTGTTCCGTTATTCATCTGACCTGTCTTTCAGAAAAAAGTATTACAGAACACTTTCACATATCGGATACATGCAGGACAGTGAAAAACGGATGATCACAAAGGAAGTACTCACATTCTATGGTGTTGTGATTGCGCTGATTCTGTTTTATGTTATCAATCTTTCTGCATCATTGATCATAGGTGGTAATCTTTCTGTTACAAGTACGGTGGTTCTTTTGATCAGTGCGGTCATACCGGAACTGATCTGTATGATCATCAACCGCAGTTTCTATATGGATGTCATTTTCAACAGTAAAAAATAAGGAGGATACGGAAATGGAAGAAAAGAAAGTCGTGCTGGAAGCACGCAATATGAAGAAAATCTACAACTATCAGACACCAAACGAATTTGAAGCACTGCACAATATCAACTTCAAAGTATACGAAGGGGAATTTGTCGGTATCATGGGACCATCGGGTTCCGGTAAGTCCACATTCATCAACAACATTTCTACGATCGATGAATGTACAGGCGGTAATGTATTCATCAACGGCAAGAATGTCCGTGCCATGACAGCCAATGAAATCGGTCATTTCCGATATGAAAATCTTGGCTTCATCTTCCAGGATTTCAATCTTCTCGATACACATACAATGTATGAAAACATTGCCATGCCACTGGCGTTAGCTCATGTTTCAAAGGATAAGATCGAGGCGCGCGTCAATGAGCTGGCGAAGGAAATGAAGATTGATATGCTGTTGAAGAAATATCCGAATGAATGTTCCGGTGGTCAAAGACAGCGTGCATCCATCTGCCGTGCTCTTGTCAATAATCCGCGTATCATCGTAGCGGATGAACCGACAGGTAATCTGGACTCCGTCAACTCTTCTGAACTGTTGAAGATTCTGCAGGAACTCAACAGAAACAATGGTGTCACCATTGTCATGGTAACCCATGATGCCCTGATTGCATCCTATTCCAGCAGACTCATCTATATCAAGGATGGTAATATCGAATCTGAACTTGTGAAGGGAGAAAGCAGTCAGGATGAATATTTCAAGAAGATCGTTGAACTGAATTCACGTGAATCCATGGAGATACTGACAAAATGATCCTGAAAGAGGCTTTGCGTTCCGTACGTAATGATCTGTTCCGTGCCTTCTTTTTCTGGCTCACGTTTCTTCTAACAACGGTTTTCATCTTCCTGTTCTTTAATCTTTCCTATGAGATCGGAGAAGAAGGAGTCATGACGATTGTGACGGTATTCATGGTCATTGTCTGTACGGTGGATATATTCTTTGTCAATCATTTCTATATGACAAGTCGTGCCAAAGATCTTGCGGTACGACTGATCTGTGGTGCAACCTATACATATCTGTCATTCTATCTGCTGATTCAGGTTATCTTCCTGTTACTGCTTGCTTTACCTGCAGGGATAGGAATCGGATGTGCTTTGATGCCTGTGATCAACAGCCTGCTTGGAACTTCGATCATGATCACAACAGATGCAATGATCCGTATTGCAGTTGTGATTGGTCTGATCATCTTCTGGATTCTGCTGTTCAATATGAGCTTTACATATAAAAGTGCAGCCAGCATGATGTTCAATATGCAAAGTGAGATGGTATCCGGGAAATCCAATGTTCTGACACTTCGAGGTGGAAAGAAAGCTGAAAAGCTGAAAAGACTTGTTCTGTTCCCGTTATATCTTGTTCCGCTGCTTCTGTTAGTGGATCCTTTGAAACCATCTGTCATCTGCACTGGTTTCTGTATTGTTATCTTCTCCGTGCTGGTTGATGGCGCGTGGGTTCCGTATCTGAACGATCAGATGGACCGCTATATTACGGATCCGTATCAGAATATTCATATCGGGTTCCATCGTATGAATGTACGATATATGAAAAAGAATATTCTTCTTGTCAATGGATCCACACTGTTTGTATATGCACTTTTGGATCAGGCGAAAGGATCACATGTGTTCTCAGTTACCATTCTGCTTTCCTGCTGTATGGTGTCCTTCCTGATGTGGTTTGCCTACCTGTTTCAGTACACAAACGAACAGGTTAGAAGAGGGGCAAAACTTGGTACATTACTGCATATCGGTTATACAAAGGAGCAGCTGAATAAAATACTCCGTAAGGAAGTGTTCAGCATCTATGGTACAACACTGCTGTTTTTCGCAATCGTCTTTGTGCCTGTAACAGCATCTCATCTAAGCAGAGCAGCCATCACATTGCCACAGCTTGCACTTGTTGGTGGATGTTACCTGATTCCACTTACCATCTGCATGGTTGTATCCTTGCGGTTTTATAATCGCGTTGTGGATCATATCAAAACGGTTCGATAACAAAAAGAAGTCTGGTATGTCCAGGCTTCTTTTACATTTACTGCAACTTTCTGTGATAAATACGTGCGGCTTTGAAAACAGATCGTATTCTATTATAAATCAGCTGATACTGCAGTTCAATCCGATGGTTGTCCATGCCGGTCGATTCCCTGTATTCTACCAGCTGATTTCCATATTCCAATGGAATCTGCTTTAACACTGAAAAATCGTAGTCATCAAAACGGATATATGGCAGCAGGGATTCAAAACTGAGAGAAGATGCATTGAAAAGATTACATGTTGCATGATGATCATGGTTTTCCATGTCTGTATCAGGTATCAGGGAACCAAGGGTATGGCTGAAACTGTATGCTGGTACTGGATCAAGCCACTGTCCATTGCGGGCATCGATTTCAACTGCCATATCAGTCAGTTTTCGATCCGGTTTTAGCAACAGGTAATCCAGCAGAAGCATGTCGCTGATTTTCTTTTTTGCATCCTTGATGCCATGTTCTTCAAGTGAGTGGATATAGGCATCAATGGAAAGCTGATATGGCCGGGAAGAAACAGATGACAGGACTGATTGTACAGTAACGGCATCTGTATGTTCCTTTGTAAAACATGGGCTGACACTGATCAGCTGTCCTTCAACGATTTCAAGTTCGTATCTGCATGCATGCAGATCAAGTAATCCGGCAATTCTTCCAGCAAGCCAGTGGTGGATCGGATCCATCTGGTAAGGATCATCATTGCCTTTATCCAGAAGGAACTGTCCGTTTTCTTTCACCCATGCTTTTTTCTGATTCCCGGAAAGCATGATGGATGGACTGATGGCTGTGGAGGCTGGTTGTGATTCACCGGTAAACCTTGCCTTCTTGAAGCCAGAAAGGTCATAGTCATGGTGATATGGGCTGACTGCCATCCAGTTGACATGCTGTCCGTTTTCCACAAACCAGTATGTATCACATAAGGAGATACCATAGGCTTTCATCAGCAGATCATTTCTGTTGGAAACAGAAAGAGCAGACAGCGTTTCCTGCAGACCATATGCAGTTTCAGGTATCATTCGTTCTTTCATCCATCGGTTGAATAAAGTGATCTGAATTTTTCCGCCTTTTTGAATACCGATCGGCAGATGCATCGGATTGTATGTTTCTATGATGGAAGTGACTTCATGGGATGAACTGTCATATGCAAAAAGGATAACGGGAGTTTTTCTGTGCATCAGAACAAATTCTTTTTTCTTACGGAACAGCTTCATGTTCATAACTATAACAGAAAAGCAGTCAGTTGAACAGTTGCCGACGTATTCACCAGCCATGCTGCATATCAACTCGATCATATCGATCTTTTCTGGTATTCGTCTGAATATGTACATACGGATGGGTTACATAGTGCATGTACCTGCTACGGATGGAAGGTCGGATGACTGAAGATATCAGGTTCGGGGGAGCATTTTGCAATCATCATCAATGAAAAACACCGGCATGATACCGGTGTCTGTAATCAGTCAAGGTTGAAGATCATATCTTCATACAATGGCAGTTTGTAGAATGATCTGGATGCGATTTCTTCATAGCGGTCAATCAGAGCTCTCAGCTCTTCCATTGCCGGAAGAACGGAATAATAGATCTTCTTACCACATTCATAGTCATTGCCACAGCTGTTTGCATCCTTCCATAACTGTGTCATGCGGTCTACATAGGCATAGGATTTATCAATCAGTTCAGAAAGCTGATTCATTCTCTTTGTGATGAAGGCAGGGCATGCACTGCCGGATGCAACTGCAGTTTCGCTGTAGAATTTCAGTTCAGCAGTCATGGCTGGCAGAACATCCTTACGTGTCATTTCGATTAATGTCTTGACTTCAATATCCATGACACGGTCATACTGTTCTTCCATGATTCTGCGGTTGGCTTCCAGTTCCACTTCAGAATAGATGCCTAAAGATGTAAACAGGTGAATGACTTTCGGATCCTTGAGGACCTGTGTTGCCTCAATGTAGGAGGTGACATTCGGTAAGCCTCTTCTCTGTGCTTCCTTGACCCATTCATCCGAGTAACCATCGCCAGAGAACAGTACTCTTTTATGATCGTGAATCATCTGCCGGCAGATATGTAATGCCTTTTCTCTGACATCCTGCAGATACTTGATGCCTTCCAGCTGTTTTGCGATACCGTTGAGTGATTCTGCCATGATGGCATTGAGAACAGTATTGGAGAAAGAGGCAGACATGCTGGAACCAAGCATTCTGAACTCAAACTTGTTACCAGTAAAAGCAAGAGGGGATGTTCTGTTGCGGTCTGCATTATCATGTGGGATATAGGCAAGATTTGTTAATGGGGTGAAATCGACTGGGGAGTCATCCTTGCGGATGGATGGATGATCCTGATACAAGGAGAACAGGATATCTTCAATATAGCTTCCCAGATAAATGGAAATGATCGCTGGAGGTGCTTCATGGGCGCCAAGTCTGTGATCGTTACCCGCAGAGGATGCGGAAAGTCTCAATAACAGTGCATAATTGTCAACTGCTTCAATAAATGCACACATGAATGTCAGGAATCGGATGTTTTCAGCAGGCTTTTTACCCGGGTCAAACAGATTCTGACCATCATCTGTAATGATGGAATAGTTATTATGTTTACCGGATCCGTTGATGCCGTAGAATGGCTTTTCATGCAACAGGCATGCAAAACCATGACGTTCTGCAGTCTTACGCAGAATATCCATTGTCAGCTGGTTCTGGTCAACAGCCATATTGCCTGTTGTAAAAATCGGTGCAAGCTCAAACTGAGCAGGAGCTGCTTCGTTATGTTCTGTTTTGGCAAAGATACCAAGCTTCCATAACTGCTCATTGACATCCTTCATGAATGCCTTGACTCTTGTTGGAATGGCACCGAAATAATGATCACTTAATTCCTGGCCTTTTGTGGCGGATGTACCGAAAAGAGTTCTTCCACAAAGACGCAGGTCAAGTCTTTGATCAAAGTACTTCTTGTCAACAAGGAAATATTCCTGTTCCAGACCTACTGAGATATTACAGGAGCGGACATCCTTATCACCAAGCAGGTTGACAACTCTTGTGGCAGCCTTTGATAAAGCGTCCAAAGATTTCAGCAATGGTTCTTTTCTGTCCAGTGCTTCGCCATTGTAGGAAACGAAAATCGTTGGAATACAGAGTACTTCTTCACGGATGAATACAGGGGAAGTCACATCCCAGTATGTATAGCCACGAGCTTCAAATGTTGCACGTAAGCCGCCGGATGGGAAACTGGATGCATCCGGTTCACCCTTGATCAGCATCTTACCTGAGAATCTGGAGATTGGATCTCCCTGGCTGTCCGGTTCGATAAAGGCATCATGCTTTTCTGCTGTGCCACCGGTTAATGGCTGGAACCAGTGGGTAAAATGCGTTGCACCGTTTTCCATCGCCCATCTTTTCATTGCATGTGCAATTGCATCTGCTGTTGTACGTTCCAGTGATTCTTCGTTGGCTACTGTTTTCTTCCATGCTTCATATACCGGCTTTGGAAGTCTTTCCTTCATTTCCTTTTCACCAAATACCAGTATACCGAAATCTTCAAATGGTTTTTCCATATTTCTGTTTTCTCCCTCGCAACAGATATTCTGTACTTTTTCTTTGATTCGGTCAATCAAAAACGGAATATTTTTGAAAAAGAGAAATAAAAACAGAAAAATCATGTTGAAAAGCATCTGATATCAGAAATTTTGAATTCTTTTTCTGTAAAGAAAAACAGAAAATCAAGGTATCAGCCAGGAGCAGGAATGATCACGGAAAGTCAGGTTTTCGGCAATTGTCATATTGCGGACTTCATTCTTCCTGGAAATACTTACAACGACATCATATTCCACATATGTCGGCAATGGTTTTGTATCAAATCGTGCCCGACATATGCCGTTTTCGCATTTGGCTGTAACGGTCTGGTTATGGGAAGGTGAATCCATTGTGACTGTATATGTGATATTCTCATTTCCAACATTTGGGACAAATGAGCATTCCAGTTCTTCCTGGTAACAGACAAAATCAACACCTGAAACAGTAATATTCTCTGGCAGGACAGGGGAGCTCTGCGTAGAAGTAAATATCGTACCAATCAGAATTCCAATGATGACAAGTGCGGAAAGAAACAGTGCTTTCCAGATATTGGCAGATCTGCGGTTACGGATGGCAAGCTGTTCATTCATCTGGGCAAGCACTTCCACAATGGATGTCATATCGGATGGTTCTGTCATTTTTTCATCTGACAGAAGTTCAGATACCGGAACATCCAGTGCTTCACCAATGTGGCACAGCATATCCGCATCCGGTACTGCAATTCCTTTTTCCCACTTGGATACGGTTTGTCTGACAACATTCAGTTTGAGTGCCAGCGCTTCCTGGGTCAATCCTTTTTCCTTTCGGATTCTGGCAAGATTATCGTGTAACATATGCGTGAACTCCTTTTTGTTTACACCATTATTGTAAGTACCAACAGCATTGCATACAAGCAACCAGCAGGCGCATTGCGCACATGTGTGCGGTATGTTTTCCATCCAATGAAGGTTGTGCCAAGGGATCCTGCTGATTGATCTGTGGGAGGAATTGGCACTATTCCTTTCCTGTGTATTGATTGCGTATGTATT
>CAMCSA010000012.1 GCA_945877405.1 uncultured Erysipelotrichaceae bacterium
TTGAATACATGTGTTTCTTTCATTTTTGATTCTTTCCCCTTTTCTTTTATACCAGTCGATCAAACAGTCTGTACAGCTTCTTACGGCTTCTGCCAGGTCTGCTCAGAGCTTCGTCGATCGGCATGGATGTAATTTCGTTATCGATGATACCGACGCAATGACCACCGATGCCTTCCATCAGCAGATCAACCGCCTTTTCACCCATTCTGCTTGCCAGCATACGGTCAGTTGGTGTTGGTGAACCACCTCTTTGGATATGTCCAAGGACGGTTGCACGACCAGAGAAGTTCGTATGCAGGGATACCTTCTTTGCCAGAGCATCAACATCACAGATTTTTTCAGAAATGATGACAATGGCATGGTTTTTATGAACTGCATCGCCAAGATATCTCAGCTTTTCCAGCAGTTCAAGTTCATCATATCCGGTTTCAGGCGATACGACGATTTCAGCACCACAGGAAATTGCAGTATACAATGCCAGGTCACCACAGTGATTTCCCATGACTTCAACGATGGAACAGCGATGATGAGAACTGGAAGTATCTCTCAGCTTATCCACATTTTCAATACATGTATGAAGTGCGGTATCAAAACCGATTGTAAAGTCAGTACCTGGGATATCATTATCGATTGTACCAGGCAGACCGATGCAGTTGATGCCCTTGCGTGTCAGAGAAAGAGCACCACGATAGGAACCGTCTCCTCCGATGACAACAAGCGCTTCAATACCTTCGCGCTTCAGATTCTTGATGCAGATGTTCTGAATTTCATCCTCGCGGAACTCAGGCAGACGTGCGGAACCAAGTCTTGTTCCACCCATCGTCAGAATATCAGATACTGCATTACGTGTCAGAGGTTCAAAACTGGATTCCATCAGACCACGATATCCATCATGAACTCCAATCACCTCAACTCCATTATTCAGGGCAATTCTTGTAACAGCACGGATGGCCGCATTCATACCAGGAGCGTCACCACCGGATGTTAATACACCAATTTTTCTGACCATATTCCTTCCTCCGAATACGCTACTATCATACCATGTTTTTGGCAATCAAATACGTGTTTTTCTGCGATCTTCACCTAAAAGCGTTTTCATTTCAGACATATTTTCAATCCGCTCAATCAGACGTTCTGCTTTCATTCTTTCCATGTTGCCACCACGTGTCAGCATAAAGTGTTCCTTGAGTGATTTCAGATCCTCATTTGAAGTAAACCATGTTGCAAGATGATTATCATAACGCTTTGATAATACCGGCAGAAGAATCGAATCACGATTCCATTCACTGACCTGCTCTGCCCCGATATCATCAAGTACAAGCAGATCACAGTATCCCATTCTCTCTACTTCCCTGTCATATTCACCTGTTTTTACCATGGATGTAATGCGACGGGTAAATGATGGATAATGAACATAGCATACTTTGCGGCCATGCATGGCATAATAATTTGCTGCACATGAGGCAAGATAGCTTTTCCCTGTACCCATAGGTCCACATAAATACAGGCCCTGATCTTCCATCGCAGCAGATACGCATGCCTGCCATAAGTCTGCATAGTCTGCCGATTCACCTTTCAGATTGATTCTGGAAAAAGTCACTGTATACAGATCCTGTGGCATGTCATTAATGAGAAAACAGGCAAGATGACTTCTTTCCTTCAGCTTTTCCCTTTCAAACCTGCAGGCCTTCTTTTCAATCTGCAGTACACCATCATACACCGGGTTATCATAATACCCTCTGATTGCCTGTCCGCATGTGACAAGACCTGTGCAGTTGATACATGGTGCAAAATGATCGAGCCAGGATCTGATCTTCCAGGGATTAGCACGGATGATGGACTCATCCAGATTATTTTCCTTCATCACAGCTTTAACATAGGCATTACTCAGAAGGGATACAATCAGTTCCTGCGTCTGTGTATCGTCTTTGTTTTTTGAGCTGTATGGTATTCTGACTTCCTTCATCATTTCTCCATTTCCTTCTGCATCTGCTGCAGAATCTTCAACCGATCTTCACTGAGTGTCTGCTGATCTGTTTCATTGCGACTGTTCCAGTATGCCGGCATGGCTACTTCCCGCTTTGGCTGTTTTGCTGGTGCCTTACGCTGCTGTACAGGCTTATTCTGAATGGATGCCAGGTCATCCAGTGCCTTCTGTTTTGTATCAATTCCTTTTCTTGCCCATGTACCGGCTATTGCACTGATATAGTTTGTGTTAAGCCTGTTATCGCATCTTGCTAGTGCATATTCCAAAAGCACATTGATAACTTCATTTGGAAAATGCATTTCCTTTCCAAGCACATCAATGACCATACGGTCTGCCTTGGATACAGGTTTGCCTGATTGACGGGCCATCAGGAATGATACTGGTGACATATCATACGGATCATCTGAGGTAACCGTTTCATCCGGTTTTTCCTTCCGGCACAGAATATCAAATTTGCGTTCATCAAAGCTCATAGTTTCAAGATTCACACAATGGCATACAAGTGAGCTCATCCGTTTCGGCGAGATACCATACAGCGTTGCATTGTGTCCGATCTGATACATTGTTTCCTGTGTCCTCAGCTCTGCCGGGAAGACAAGTGCGGATGTATTGACAAGGAATGTTTCATAGTCAAACTGAATGGTATCATCATCACTTCCACTGAATCTGTATCTTGGTGAAACCGTGACGTATTCGGTTTCATTGTCAAAATCCATGGTTGCGATGTTTCTTGTCTGTACGGTAATCTCGCTGTACTGCTCCACAGGGACAGCCGATTCACACAGAATTCCCTTTGTCAGAGTTGCCTGTCTATCGCCCACTGCCTCTGTATACATCCGTCTCATATAGGATGAACCAAAGAAATCCTGTGGTCCCATCGGCAGATTCAGCATGTAGACATAGCTGTCATGTGTTTTAGAGGATTTACGGAACGTACGCACAAGCATATACGATTCCAGGCGCATCCTTGCCCTTTCAAATGTATCTGCAGAAATGTTCTGCATCAACGTAAACATTCTTCTATGTTCAAAGGCTGTCCGATTCTGTGCTTCTGCCATCATGGTCAGATATACAAGAATTCCATCTCCACCAACAAGCGGCTGATACAGCATCACAAAACTGGTGAGCCTGTCGGATGACAGTCCCGCCATACAGCTGATGCGATATGTATCGTTTGCCTTAACGCTCATTGATTCCTTGCTTCCTTTCTTAATCGTGCAAGCCATCTGTTGACATCTGTATGAAGCTGTTGCAGATTACCATCATTTTCAATCACAGTATGAGCTCTGTTTTTCTGAATTTCAGGGTCAATCTGACAGCTGTATCTGTTTTCTGCCTGGCACCTTGTATATTCACGATCTTCCATCATGCGTTTTATTGCAGTTTCCTTACTGCATGTCACAACGCAGATTTCATCAAATTCATCTTCCATGCCTGCTTCAAACAACAATGGCACTTCCGCAAAGACAAACGGCTCTTCCTTTCTTGCTTCAAAGAAATGACGCATGCCTTCTTTGACATATGGGTGTACCACCGCATTTACCGCAAGTCTTTTCTGCTCATCATTGAAAATGCATTCCGCCATTGCAGCTCGATCAATATCTCCAGAGGCATCCTTGACCTGTTCTCCAAGTATTTCAATCAGACGGGCAAAACAAGGATTTGCAGCATGGGTTGCCATCTTTGCATACTGATCACAGTTGAATACCGCAAATCCATGCTTTTTCAACAGGATGGATACGGATGTCTTGCCAGAGGCAATGGTACCTGTTATTCCGATTCTTTTCATCTGTCTCTCCTATTTCTGACAATGTGGACAATAGTAACTGGAACGTCCACCGATTGTTCTGACTTTAATCTGGCTGCCACAGATCTGGCATGTCTTTTTTGTATGCACCATACAGGACAGCTGGAATCTGCCTGTCACACCTAATGAAGAGACGTAGGATCGGATGGTTGTTCCTCCTGCCTGAATCGCTTCACCAAGAATGCGTCTTGTTTCTTCTACCAGATGCTGTTCATCTTTTCCTGTAATCCTTGCACAGCTTCTGCCAGGCCTTAAACCACAGGCAAACAGAATCTCATCGGCATAGATGTTGCCGATTCCTGCCACAAAGCTCTGATTCAGCAGAAGTGATTTTAGTGGCGTTTTTCTTCCTTTACGGAATGCATGAATATAGGCAGGATTGAATGTCTCATCAAACGGTTCAGGGCCAAGATCATGGAACAAATCAAAACTGTGGTCTGCTTCAAACAGCTCCATTGTACCAAATTTTCTTGTATCCATGTAGCGCATCTGCCTGCCATCTGAAAGCTGGAAGATCACATGCATGTGTCTGTTAACAGGCTCATCCTGTTTTTGCAGGTAGAATCTGCCTTCCATACGAAGATGACATACAAGTGTGCATGTATCCATACGGAAGATCAGATACTTGCCACGCCTTTCAAATGCTCTGAATGCATTTCCTTTGAGGATATCGCAGAATTGCTGTACATCCCCTTGTATCATCCTGGGATAGTTTACGATCACATCCGTAATGGTACAATCCTGAATCTGATGTGAAAGTGTATCCAGTACAGTCTGTACTTCCGGTAGTTCTGGCATTATTTTGCCTCGTACCATGTGCTGCCAACAGCACATTCCACAGATAAAGGTACTTTAAGTTCCATCGCTTTGGACATACCTTCTTCAATGATGGATTTCATGATCTCAATTTCATTCATCGGAACATTGAAAATCAGTTCATCGTGTACCTGCAGAATCATCTTACTTGTTACGCCTTTTTCCTTCATCATACGATCAATCCGGATCATCGCAATTTTGATAAGATCTGCTGCAGTTCCCTGAATCGGTGCATTCATTGCGGCACGCTTACCGAATTCTCTTTGCATATACTGGCTGGCATGGATTTCCGGTATTTCTCTGCGTCTGCCACACAATGTGCTGACATAGCCTTTCTTTTCACATGATTTCACAACACCATCCATATAGGTACGGATGCCTGGATATGCTCTGTAGTAGGATTCGATGAAGGCTGCAGCCTCCTTACGCGTGGAATCAATCTGTTCCGCCAGTCCAAAATCCGAAATACCATAAACGATACCGAAGTTGACTGCCTTTGCCTTACGACGGTCAGCTGGAGTGACTTCTTCTTCATTTTTCCCGAAAACATCCATCGCAGTCCGCGTATGAACATCCACATTATTGTGGAAGGTTTCAATCAGAGTCTTTTCATCTGCCATATGGGCAAGGATCCGTAGTTCCACCTGATGATAGTCACAAGAAATCAGTACACAGCCATCATCCGGGATAAATGCCTTACGGATGATTCTTCCGGCTTCATCTCGAACAGAAATATTCTGCAGATTCGGTTCAGAAGAGGAAAGTCGTCCTGTCTGAGTTGCACACTGGTTGTAGATCGTATGGATTCTTCCATCTTTCTGAATGTATTTCTGTAGTCCATCCGAATATGTACTGTAGATTTTCGCATACTTTCTGTATGTCAGAATATGCGAAATGATCGGATGGTCACCCTTCAATTTCAATAACATGTCTGCAGAAGTGGAACGCTTCTTTCCTCCATGCAGACCAAGATCATCATACAGCACCTCCCCAAGCTGTTTTGGAGAGTTCAGGTTGAACTTCTTTCCGGCAAGTTCATAAATTGCATCAGCTTCTTGGTTCATCGTTGCCAGTGTATCTTTGGAAATCTGATCCAGTACTGCACTGTCACAACGGATGCCTGTATCTTCCATACCGGCAAGAATATGCGTTAATGGCAGTTCCATGTCACGATACAGAGAAATCATTTCATATTCTTTCAGTCTTGGTTCAAACCGATCTTTGCATTCCATGATGAAATCAGCCCATACACAACCATGGTCCAGCTGTTTTTCTTCATCAATGATGAGCATCGGCTTATTCGGTTTCCCATAAACATCCGCAAAGCTGTATGTTTCCTTCATTCCGCACATTTCCTTGATCTTATCTGTGGAAGTCAGTGTGGAATCAACAAGATTTGCCATGATCATCACATCATCATGCCAGCAGATCGAGATCCCCTTCCTTTGACAAAGGCGCATGGAACGCTTGATGTCATAACCGATCTTGTGTGGTGTCTTTTCAGCAAGATAGGCTAACAGTGCCTCATCCTGCAATGCATCTTCCATATGGATGTAGACTGCCTGATTTCCATCCGATAAGGCAAGACCATGAATGATGGAAGTATCAACAGAACCTGGATCATCATCAAGATAGATCGCACATTCCTTTTCCAGCAGGAAAGATGGAACACGATTTACCATTGTGTGAGAATGCGCCGGCTTTTCAGTCTTGACTTCCTTTGTCTGACCTTTCTGCATGTCCTTAAAACGCTGGGACAGTTTTTTCATCTGTAATGATTCCAAAAAGGCAGTAACACCTGGATAATCCGGGGTAAAGGAAAGCTGTTCCTGAGTGAAGTCAACAAGAACATCCGTTGCGATTGTTGCCAGTTTTTTGGAAAGCAGTGCACTGTCATGACCTGCAATCACTTTCTTTCCCAAAGCTCCCTTGATTTCATTTTCATGCTGGAGAACATTTTCCACACTGCCATATTCCTTTAACAGCTTTAAGGCAGTCTTTTCACCAACACCTGGAATACCAGGATAATTATCACTTGTATCCCCCATCAGTCCCTTCAGGTCAATAATCTGTTTCGGCTCAATGCCGTAAAGCTCATGGATTGCAGAAGGAGTCATTTCATCCATGTTGGATAATCCCTTCTTCATTAACAGAACAGTCGTCTGATCATCGACAAGCTGCAGCAGATCATGATCACTTGTCAGAATATACGTTTCCGTATCCGGATACAGTTTGGATACCGTGCCAATCAGATCATCGGCTTCAATATCTGCCATTTCCACCCAATGAATTCCAAAAGATGTCAGAAATGCACGGGCTAAGGAAAACTGAGGTATCAGTTCCTGTGGGGTTTCTCTTCTGCCCCCTTTGTAGTCTGGAAACAGATCGTGACGGAACGTATGTTTTCCTGCATCAAAGGCAACCATGAAACCATCCGGCTGGACGATTTCGATTGCCTTTGCAAGCATGGAAGCAAAACCGAATACGGCATTGACTGGTGTTCCATCGCTTGTCGTCATAGAAACACCATCACCAAAAGCTGTTGCATAGAATGCACGGAACAGCATTGCATTTCCATCGGTCAATAACAGTCTTTTCATTTGTTTTCCTCCTGGATGTTATTCATCGCATTCAGCATGACACTCAGGTTCTGATACATGAGTGACAGATAATCCTTACCTTCCAGTTCTTCATTTTCCGAAAGGCAGGAAAGATTGGACAGCTCAATTCTTGTTAAGGAACAATCGGACTGTATCCTGTAGAACAGTTCTGTCATTTCCTCATTCATATTGGATTCAAATACAATATAGTGCACATTGTTTTCCATGATTGTCTTTTCGATTTCTGCGATCTGCTTTTCACCCGGTAATACGCCATACATGGACTGTACAACCGGATAGACGCTGATACCATAGGACTTCTGCCAGCAGCCAAAGCTTGGACTCATTGTCACAACTGCCATGTCTTTGTTGTTTTTGAGTGCCTGATATTGTGCATCCAGCTCAATCAGATCATTCTGTAAAGCAGTATAGTTATCATCAATCATCGTTTTTGCGGATGGATAGCGGTTGATCAGCCATTCATGGATTTCACTTGCCATGGATAACATGGCAAGCGGATCAAGCCACAGATACAGATCCTGACGTAATACGTCATTATGTTCAAAGGCAATGCCTTCATAGTATGGTATGGTCGTATATGTGATATTTCCGTTTTCATCTTCCTGCATTTCATAGCGACCATATTCATAAACGGCATTTCCTTTTGCCAGATCAATCACTCTGACACCACTGTTTTCAATGGAAGATTCAAATACCTGATAATATGGTTCCAGATTACCGATATGAAACAGAACGACTGCCTTGGATAGTCTGTTTTCGTAGTCTTTGACAATGAATGCATTCTGTACCATTTCATAGCTGTTTTCCTGAATGGACTGATATGGCACATCACGTGGCGTAAGACGGGAAAGAATATAACCGATCGGATATACCGTATATGCGATACGTGTACGCCTTGAGGTTGTACAGCCACATAATACTGACATGCACAAGCATATCAGCATCTTCACTGCCTTTTTCATCATGATGCACCACCTTCCTTACGGATCAGCACATTATAAATAGAGCGGATGGAAAGATAGGCAGGTATGGCGGCAATGATACCGGTTGCACCAAACAGAGTTCCACCAGCAAAAATACTGAATAATGACCATAAAGGCGTGACGCCTGTATTGTGGGAATGCACAAGTGGAGCAATCACATATTCATCCACAAAGGAAAGTACCACAATCAGTACAACAAGGATGATGATACTGATCGGATCCAGCGTTAAAGCTGTCAGAATACCAAGACAGTTGACTACAGTCGGTCCAAGGTATGGTACCAGTAAGGAAATGGATGTCAGTAAGGCAAGAATCATCCAGTCCGGATGCCCGATCAGCATATATACAATCGAGTATTCCACAAAGCGGATGATCATCAGGATCAGCATGGAATGAATATAGGTACCTACTTCATAGTCCATCACAGTAAGACAGCTGGAAAACAGCTTGGAGATCTTACCGACGCCGCGCTTGATATGATATTTGATCTGATGCCATCCAAAACACATGAAGATGGAAATTACCGTTGTAAATACGGTCTGCACAATCAGGTTCATCGCAGCACTGACAAGGTCCGGTACTGTTTTGGAGATGGCAGGCATAATATCCTTGAGATCATTGACGGATGTTCGAAAGCCATCAATCAGGGCAGAGAACCATACCGGTACCCTTTCTGAGTAGACTTCCACTGTATGTGCCAGCCATGAAAGACCATTTGTAATGGATGTCAGCAGATTATAAAGTCGTGAAATGACCATTGGCACAAGGGATGATAACAGCCAGATCAGTCCCACGATCACAATCATATAGATAATCGGGATGGTAATAGATCTGCTGATTCCTTTCCCTTCCAGATAATTGACAGGTTCTGACAGTATATAGGCAATTATAAATCCGATCAGAAACGGTGTCAGTATAGACCGCATCACAGATAAAACATAGGACCAGATCGGCCATGTCTGTTTGACAAGCAGTACAATCAGAAACAGCAGTGCAATACGCAACAGCAGTCCGATCGATACCTTTGTATTAAAATCCTTCACATATTCTTCAAATCGATTCATCGCTCAATCTCCAGATGAAATACCATTCATCATCACTTCAGTAAATACGGCAGCCCGCATGCTGATGGAATACTGCATGCTGTTGTTTACGATATCCTTTGCCTGATCCATGATCATTCCAGCAAGGATCATTCCCTGTAATACCGCTCTTTCATCAATTGTGCATGTAAAGGCACAACGTAATATATTCTTTCCGATCTGCTGCCTGCAGCGATCATAATACGAACTGTTTCTTCCATCTGTTGTAATGGCACGGATCATCGCGCTGTTCTTTTCAAAAAAGCGGAAGATCTGATAGATGGAATCTTCGGTATGATGAAACAGTTCTCTGATCAGCGGAAGCAGTATTTCCATGGATACAGCAGTAAAATTATCTTCGATTTCCTTCTGAACGGATGCAATATCGCTGTAATATCCATAGAATGTCGCCCGTGAAAGCCCTGAACGTTTGATAAGGGCAGAGGCACTGATATCTTCTTTCGGGTTTTCCGCAGAAAGGGCAAGATATGCCTGCCAGATTGCTTTTCTTGTCTGCATGATATCTTTTCTTTCCACCATAAAACCTCCGGTCAAATCATCATTCATTTTACAATGATTTCATTGACCTGTGAAGTCAAAGGATAACCAATCAGCAACAGCCATGACTGAAAAAATGCCATTCGTCCATCCAAGAAAAGATGCACAAATGACATGATAAATTTCAGATCATTGGTAAAGTGAGAATCATGTGAACGATTCCCTGTTCATACACTGCCTCGATCGTTCCACCCATACATTCCATCAGGTGTCTTGAAATGGATAAACCCAGACCAGTTGATCCTTTTGCGTGATTGACTGTATAAAACCTGTCAAACAGACGTTCTGTTTCAACATTACTGAAGCCTTTTGCATGATTAAAAAAATGACAGTACAATTGTCTTTCACCAGTGCATGCAGATCTCCATCAAAATATCTGGCACAATTGGTCAAGATGTTATTAAATACCCTCTGTAATGATACTCGATCCGCTATAACCTAAATACTTGCATCAGGAAACTTTACAACCGGTGTAATCCCTTCTTATAAAAGCATGTTGTAAGAAGCTGCTAATGCGATTTCAATTTCATTTTTCAAAGGCATGCAGTTCGGATGAAATTCATCCTTACCGTAAATAACAACAGAATAGGCAAACAGCTCTTCCACTAGATCAGTCAGACATCTGCATTTTTCCTGAATGATTGACAGTTAACGTCTTCCCTTTTTATTCGTTTCCGTTTCTTCCATCAGCTGTACATAACTGCTGATCGCAGATAATGGTGTGCGGATATCATGAACAACACACGTTATGGAACTGATGACAATTACCTGTACAGGATCAATCTTCTTCAACAGCTTTTCTTCGGATAATCCTGGTAACATCAGATCCAATAGAACAAGATCAGGTACTGTTTATTCAGAAACAATACAGCTTCCGTACCTGAATAGGCGCGTATACAACGATTACTTGCCTTCTCCAGTAATTCCTGTTCCAGATTTCAATCAAAGCTTAAGGTTGATAAAGATGAATGTGTGGTATTTATGCCAAATGAGATTTAGAATATTCCAAATAAACAAAAAAAGAGAACTGATTTCATTTTATTACCAATTCCCTTTTCATGCGTTTATTTGATGTAATAGATTCTCACTGTAACAACCGACCCTTTGTCAACCATTGACCCTGGTCCAGGTTTTACTTCTCCCAAAGCATTCTTATCAGATTCTATTTCCTCATATGAAACTAGAACATCTATGTTACTGAAGAAATAAGAAATATAATCTTTAATTTCTGCTCTGCTTAATCCTTCACAGTCATCTGCAGAGATACCTGTTGGAATCTGAACTTTTTCTGCAACTACTTCGGATCCATTAGATGTATGATCGGAATCATTATTGTCATTTCCACCAGATGGATCATTTTCCACAGGAGGAGTTGTTGTTTGTCCAGTATTTGTGTTATCCGATGCTGTTGTATTACCAGTCGGATTACCTCCAGACACACTTTGATTGGCAGGAGGAGTTACATTGACTTCTGTATTATCCTTCTGCTGTGCATTGTATCTGTCTTCACCCTGATCAGCAGGTCCTGAAGAGATTTCAACCGAAACGGAATCACCTGGCTTTAATCTCTGTCCTTCTGTAACTGATACAGAAATAATACCGCCCTGTGCTACTGTATCACTGGCTCTTTCGATAAAGGAGACATTGATTCTGTTTTGATCTGCCCAGGATGCAATCTCATCTTTGCTCATGGTAGCCAGAGAAGGAACGAGCACTTCTTCTCCTTCTAATGGTGTACAGATTGTAACCTTGATTGCATCTGTCCTTTTTACTTTACTTCCAGCTTCCTTATCCATGGAAATAAAATGACCAGGAGTAATGGAATCATCTGTTTCATAAGCATAAGTCACTGCAGTAAACTTGTTGTCTGTAAACCATGCTTTTACTTCTTTTTCAGTTTTGTCTTTGAAGTCAGGAAGTTCAAATTCCTTATCCGGATCAACGCCATTTGATAATGTGATCTTCAGGTTGGAATCTGATGTAAAAGATGTACCTGCCTTCAGATTCTGCCTGAGAACTACATCTTTTTCCTTTTCTTCATCGTATGCATAAACATAGGTGACTCGATCAGTTTCAATACTGTTGTCCTTTCTCCATGTTTCTACAACCTTCTTTGTCTTACCGACAAAGTTATCTACAGTCACAGCAGATGACTGGCCCATCAGGGCCATGACACCTACTGTTGTACCTGTAATGCCAAGCAGAGCAGCTGCCACGATGATCAGTATGCCCTGTAATGTGATTTTTTTCTTCATTCAGTAACCTCCAGGATAAATCTTCCATGAACGTTGGAAGTTGATAATTTATATTTCAATCCGTTGAATGCGTATGTTTCTAAGTTATCGTAACTGTAGCTGAAAATTTCTTCAATATCAGTATATGTATTGTTTTTGATTGAAATATACATTCTGTATGTACCAATCGGTAATTCTGACAGAGGAATTGTTGCATTATAATCAGCAAAGGATAAATCCTGTTCATAGCCAAACATACTTGAATAATCTTTAGAGCTTTCGGTATTCAAAGTTGAATAAGAATACTTGTGCCCGTTCTGATCCTGAAGAATGATGGAATAATTAGGCTGATCAACTTTTGACATACTTGCCTTATAGATGAAGGCATAACCATCAAATGATAGAGTACCCTCATCAAACTTGAAATTTCTACTTACACGTTTTGAATAACGTGAAGATGGTTTGTTTATAACACTGTAATCAATCGTATCGTGACTGATACTGATCTCAAATCTATTGGAATAAATTGAATTCGGATATACCCTTCGAATAGTACCATCTTCATTTGTTACTGTTTCTAACTCAGTAATACGATTAGAGATGATATATCTTTCATCTTCATAACCTCTGTTATTAACTCTGATCTTTAATGCATATTCGCCATCAACGAGATCACTCATATCAATATCAGAACTGTAAACAATAGCAAGATATGTATAACCATCATTCATATCCTTTGGCTGATCATCACAGGATGTCTTTGCGGAAAATTCTGTTTCATTTCCGGTTTCAAGATCTACCAATACAACAGTATGAGTAACATCTGATTCAGTTTTTGCACTAATACCACGAAGATAAGCCTTACCTTCGATATGAAGAGTTGTCATATCTTCGTTATAGCTAATATCAGAGACAGAAGATATAATCGAAACTTTTTCTGCATCCACAATTTCATCGACTGGTGTTTCTGGAACTATTGGTTTTTCTGATTCTGATGGAGTTTCAGGTTCAACAGGCTGTTGTGGTTCTACAGGTGTTTCCGGTTCTGCCGGTTTTTCTTCTCCATTTGCTGTGTAAGTAACCCATGTACCATTATCTGCGATGTACTGATTTCTTCCGATCTGATACCAGGTAAATCCATCACCTGAAGTGATGTTGTATACATCATAGGTCTTACCTTCATCACAATATGTTACGAAGGAAGCACCAGTAGAAGGAGCTGTTCTGACTCTGAGTTTTGATACATTTACAGTCACTTCACCGATCTTAACCAGTTCTTCTTCCGGCTTTTCGATGATTGTATTTGATGAAATGATGTCAACCTCAGATTTGAGAATATAGCCTGTATTGTGATTCCAGTCATATGCTTTAACATCACTGTTTTCAAATACATTGACGCATGTTCCATCTGTATTCAGATAGTTATCGGACTGAATCTTATAGTAATCACCTTCTTCACCGATGATCGCTACAGTGTTATTCAACTGATATCCTTTTCTGTACTCAGTTGTGTATGTGCATCTTCCACCAGGTGTGATCAGTACTCTTGCTTCATATGTATTGATGACACCGATTGTATTGCTGTTGTATTCGATAAGATTTCCACTGTAGTTATTTGCATATTTATCCATTTCATATGCGATTGAGGAAATCTTCAGTCCATAGTATGGATCACTTGCATACTTGACGGAAACTCCACTTCCTTTGTTACCATAATGAGCACCAAAGAACAGTGAGCTGTCTGCGTAGAAGTAGTTTCTCAGATAGTAACCCATCTGCAGTTTCAGACATTCATATACACTTGAGAAAGAATAAGCGTTATCTGGATTGGAGTCATAAGCACCAAGTCCAAACAGATTATTTCTTGTTCTTGCGTAATTACTTGTGCCATATGCTGATTCCAGGCATGCCTGAGCAAATACCATCAGTGCATTCATACCATAATCATTCTGTGCCTGAATAAATGCTTCGCCTGTGTTATACAGTACTGAATTACTGCCATAGCCTTTTTTCTGCAGATATCCGTTATATACGGATGCAGGAATGGAAGACTTTGTTCTTAAAGGCATAAACTGATAATAGTTATAGTAAACACCAGCCCGATCTGTCATGTTTCTGTTGTTGTAGAATGTGACATCATCCACTGAATAATATGTCTTACCTGTTTCCATCCAGTCAGCTGCTGGTCCTACTGCTGTATTTATTACAGATGGTGCTTCACTACCATCTTTTGCATAAATGGAATAAGCTGTATAAACAAGATCTCTGTAATTACCATTCTGTACAACTGTATAGGAAGCAACATTTGGTTTTACATACAGATCATCTGCCACATGCACTGCAATCTGTTTGTCCACATACACATACGGAATCAGTTCAACAGAAGCAAGATCAACAGTGCATTCAAATCCGCCAAGATTTGCTCTGACCTTACCTGAGCCATTACCGGAATAGGATTCAGTTTCAATGTAGTTAATCTGTCGATAGGAAGACATATAACCTGTTGCATTTGAGCTGATTGAATTCAATGAGATTGTAGCAACACGATCCCAGATACAGGAATACGCCACCCCACTGTTCATCGCAATGATTTTCGTCTGTTTGTTGGCATCCTTGGCACGTACAACTGCGTTTTCGCCAGAATCCTTCATCACACTCTTTGCTTCTTCAAAGCTGTCATATGCACTTAACAGATTGAAATTACCACTTGGTTCTACCAGTGCAACTTCAAACTTCTTTTCATTCTGCAACATCGGATATGTTGTATCTGATATGCCCTGTGCTTTGATTGGCACGACCTGTATCGTGGCAAATGCGATTAATAATGCGATCAGGAATCTGGAAAATTTCTTCATGTCGTACCTCCGTATTTTTGTATCCAAACGTGAATCATTCACGTCAATAAAGCCATTTCCTCATGTAATTACCGATGCTCGGCAATGTACACAAATAGTATAAAGAAAAGAGCAGATGATAGTTTTCTGCTCTATGAATGTTTTGTGAAAGAAAGTTCACACAAAACGATAATTTATCGAATTAGTAGACTCAGTCTACTGTATACCATCTGGGTTCTTTAATGTAAAGTTCCAGGAATCGCGACACATTTCATCAATGTCATACTTTGCTTTCCAGCCAAACAGTTTTTCTGCCTTGGATGGATCCGCATAGCATTCCGCAATATCACCAGGTCTGCGCTCCAGAATACGGTATGGAAGTTCCTTACCACAAGCCTTTTCGTAAGCATGCAGAACATCCAGTACGGAATAGCCTCTGCCAGTACCAAGGTTGACATGTTCTACACCTTTATGTTCCAAAGCATAACGGACTGCACCAATATGACCATCCGCAAGATCCATGACATGGATATAATCTCTGACCCCTGTTCCATCTGGTGTCGGATAATCATTACCGAATACTCTTAAAAATTCCAGTGTTCCATTCGCAACACGTGCAATGTATGGTACAAGGTTGTTTGGAATACCATTTGGCACTTCACCAAGCAGTCCGCTTGTATGAGCACCAATCGGATTGAAGTATCTGAGCAGCATAACACTCCACTCAGGATCAGAAACACAGACATCTTCAAGAATGTGTTCATTCATCAGTTTGGATGTGCCATATGGATTGGTTGTACCACCCACCTTGGAATCTTCTGTAATCGGACACTTTTCCGGATCACCATAGACCGTAGCTGAAGAAGAGAATACAAGTGTCTTGCAACCGGCCTTCTTCATAGCCTGATACAGATTGATGGAACCGGAAATGTTGTTTTCATAATAGACAAGAGGCTTTTCAACGGATTCACCGACTGCCTTATAACCGGCAAAATGAATCACTGCATCGATGTTGTTTTCCGCAAACACACGATCCAAGCCTTCCCGATCCAGAATATCCATCTCATAGAACTTCGGCATCACGCCTGTAATTGTTTCAATCCTAGTGAGGACTGCTTTGTTGGAATTGTACAGATTATCCACAATCACAACTTCATATCCATTCTGGATCAAAGCTGTTACTGTATGAGAGCCGATATAGCCTGTACCCCCTGTAACAAGAACTGTTGTCATATCATTTTTCTCCTTTGATTTATCAGAATAAACGCGAAATGTCATTCCACGTTACAAAAAGCATAAGTCCGATCAGAATTACCCAGCAGGCACTCATGATCGCAAGCTTGATTTTCTGGTTTAATGGTCGATGGATCAGTGCTTCAATCAGTGTGAAGATGACCTGACCACCATCCAGTACCGGTAACGGTAACAGATTAAAGATACCGATATTCAATGAAATCTCAGCTAACAGGAACAGGTAACTTGCAATTCCAAGAGATGCCGCCTGACTTGTGACTTCAAAAATACCGACAGGTCCGGAAAGCTGATCCAGATTGGAACCATGGAAGAACAGCCCTGTCAGAGTTGTAACCATGACTCTCATGATCGCAATCGTATCTACAACTCCATAATAGAGGCAATTGAACAGATTCACACCATGAGATTCCGGTTGAGGTGCAGTAATACCGATCATATAAGAGCCAGAAGCTTCATCATATTCGGGTGTAACTGAGATGACTACGGTTTCATCCCCTCTTTGCAGGGTGTAAGTTTCTACACCCGTATAGCCATAGACAAAGGATGAAATATCCATATAAGTTTTTGGTGAGACGGAAGACCCATCTTCCTTTTCAATCTTCACAATGATATCCCCATCTTCAAATCCGGCAAGGTCTGCAGGGGATCCTTCCGCGATCTTTTCAGCAACTGCCTTAGGATAATCGACATATGTACCGTTATACAGATTGATACCGGCTAATATGACAATACAGATCGTAAAGTTCATCGCCACACCAGCAAGCATGACAACAACCTTCTTCCACCAGGCAATATCTGTGAGCCTTCTTCCCTCCGGCACTTTGACATCCGGATATGCCTCATCTCCATCTGCTTCCCCTGCCATGGATACAAAACCTCCAATCGGTAAGGCACGGATGGAATACTGTGTTTCCTTTCCCTGTTTTTTGAACAGTACAGGGCCCATACCGAATGAATACTCAAAACAGTAAACCCCAAACAGTTTAGCCGCAACAAGATGACCCAGTTCATGGATACAGATAATCACGGTTAACAGTAAAAGAAACAGAATCAGATTAATAATAAAAATCATTTAGTCTCCTTATGTGTATTGATATAGTCCTGCGCAGAGGATTTACTCCATGCATCTGCTTCATACAGATCTTCTGGAGTTTCAAGCTCTTTAAACTGCGCTGCATCCAATGTGGCAAGAATCGTTTCTTCAATCATCAGAAACGGAATCAAACCGTTGCGGAATGCCGCATTGGCAACTTCATTTGCACCATTCAGCACAGCCCCCAGGTTACCACCTTTCTTACCCGTTTCAAAAGCAACTCTCAACAGTGGGAAACGGTCTGTATCCGGTGTACCAAAATGCAGTGTTCCAAGCGTACATAAATCCAGTGGATGATCCTGCTGGAATGGATAACGGTCAGGAGCAGTCAGAGCATACTGAATCGGCAGACGCATATCCGGTGCTCCCATCTGTGCCATGATGGAATGATCCACATATTCAACCGCAGAATGAATGACACTTTCCGGATGCATGACAACTTTAATATGGTCATAATCAATTCCAAACAGCCAATGCGCTTCCATGACTTCAAAGCCCTTGTTCATCAGTGTAGCACTGTCAATGGTAATCTTATCACCCATCGACCAGTTTGGATGAGCCAGAGCCTGTTCCACCGTAACATCCTTGAGTTCTTCCCTGGAAAGATTGCGGAATGATCCACCAGAACATGTGATCCAAAGATTCTTCACCTGGTCCATCCGATTCCCCTGTAATGCCTGCCAGATGGCAGAATGTTCAGAGTCAATCGGATACAGATGACAGCCTGTTTCCTGTAATGCCCTGTTGATCAAAGATCCACCACATACAAGTGTTTCCTTATTGGCAAGCGCCACGTCATGGTGGCTGTAAATTGCTTCATAAGTCGGTCTGAATCCAGCAAAGCCGACTAATGCATTGACTAACAGGTCATAGTTGTCCCGTCTGACAAGTTCAACCATCCCATCATCCCCATACAGGATCTCATGGTTTGGATATTCTTCCTTAAACTGCTTTGCATCTGTTTCATTTTGAACACAGAAAGATGTAATGGTAGGAAACAGCTTTAGATATTCCCTTGCAGCCTGAATATTCTTACCAACTCCAAAAGAAACGATTTCAAACTGATCCGGATGCTGAAGGACAATATCTACCGTCTGCCGTCCAATGGAGCCGGATGCTCCCAGTAATAACAGTCTTTTCATAATACAGCTCCTATGATCTGCACAAGCCCATAGAATACGACAAGGCAGAACAGCAGTGAATCAACCCGATCCAGTACACCACCATGTTCTGGAATCAGATTACCGAAATCCTTGATACCGAATTTACGCTTGATGGAAGAAAAAGAAAGATCTCCTACCTGAGCAGCGACCGGTAACAGAACAGATGCAGCAATTGTCAAGGCTGTTGGCATCTGCGGCAATACAACAAATCCATAGATCATGGAAATGATACAGCCTGTCGCAAAACCACCGATTGCACCTTCCCATGTCTTATTTGGAGATACTTCCGGAATCATCTTATGCTTACCGGTAAATACACCAAAGAAATATGCACCCGTATCACACAGGAAGCATGCCAGTGCAATATACAGGATCAGCTTCCAGCCACCAAATGGAATCGTGTTATAAATACAGTTGAGACTTCTGACAGCCATTGCCATGATGAATGTCAGAATAAACGGAATGGTTACACTGTCCGTATCCACTTTTCCATGTAACAGCTCTACAACAAACAGAATCACTGCCCATAAGCCGAAGATGGATGGAACAAGAGAATCATGAACAAAATACGTCAGTGCAACAACCGCAAAGTAAAGGATGGAATTGATCACAATATCTTTTTTCTGCAGTTTTGCGATTTCATAAGAACCGACTCCCGCCACAAATATCATTAGCAGATGCAGTAATGTTCCACCAAGATACAGCGGTGGTATGACTACCGCAATGACAACAAATGCAGCGATGATCTTGGTAATCATCTTTTTAGACATTTTTGACACCTCCAAATCTGCGATCTCTGTGCCCGAACTCATCCAGGCACCGTTTCAGTACTTCTGGTGTGAATTCAGGCCAGCTTTCCTGTACAAATTCCAGTTCCGCATAGGCAATCTGCCATAACAGATAATTGGAAATACGCTGCTCACCTGATGTACGGATCAGCAGATCAACCGGTGGGAAGCCTGCAGTCATCAGATACTGCTCAAAGCCTTCTTCATCAAGACTTAAATCTGCCTTACCACTTGCAACATCCTTTGCATATTTTCTTGCCGCAAGAAGGATTTCTCTTTGAGATCCATAGTTCATACATATATTCAGATTGAGTCCTTTGTTGTTACGGGATTCTTCCATGGCATCTTCCAGTACCTTACGTGTGGAAGACGGTAATGCATCCAGTTCACCAAGAATATTCATACGGAATCCACGATCCAGGAATTCCTTCATATATTTTTTGAAGAAAATGGAAGGCAGATTCATGATATAGTTCACTTCATCATTGCTTCTTTTCCAGTTTTCCGTAGAAAAGGCATACAGAGTCAGATATTCAATACCCATTTCATCAGCTGCGATGGCAATCGTTCTGACATTATCAGAACCGACCAGATGTCCTGCTGTTCTTGGCTTTCCCTGGGCTTTTGCCCATCTGCCGTTACCATCCATGATGATTGCGACATGACGACATTCTTTCATACACAAATCCTCTTTTTCACTTTCACTGTTTATTATAACTTCTTTCCATGTAAAACTGTAGAAACAAAACCTTTCTCACTGTAAAATTCAGTTCAACCTCAAAGAAAAACGGAAATCGTATGATTCCCGTCATGCATTACTGCTTGAGTACTTCCTTTTCCTTCGCCTTGGCAAGTTCATCAATCTTCTTGACATACTTGTCTGTCAGCTTCTGAACTTCGTTTTCACAGTCTTTCTGTGTATCTTCGTCCATTTCCTTATCCTTTTTGACAACCTGGTTGGCATCACGTCTGATATTACGGATCTGAACCTTGCAGTCTTCTGCAATCTTACCGACTTTCTTGGCCATTTCCTTACGTGTTTCACCAGTCAGCTGAGGAACGGTCAGACGGATGACTGTTCCATCGTTCTGTGGTGCAATACCAAGATCAGCTTCATTACATGCTCTTTCGATGTCCTTGAGGGAGGAACGGTCATACGGTTTGATGACGATGATGCGGCCTTCCTGAATGGAAATACCTGCGATCTGGTTGACTGGAGTTGGTGTTCCATAGTAGTCAACTTCAACATGGTTCAGCATGGCAGGGCTTGCCATACCTGTACGGATAGTAGAAAGTTCATCCTTGAGATGGTCAATAACCTTGTCCATCTTCTTTGTGCTTGTTTCGATAATCGGATATGCCATAGTTAATCTTATTTCTCCTCTTTATTGATGATCGTACCGATCTTTTCACCTTTCATTGCCTTTACGATATTGCCGGTTTCATTCATATTGAAAACCATCAGTTCCATGTTATTGTCCATGCACATGGAAGTCGCTGTTGAATCCATAACAGCAAGCCCCTTGTTTAACAGGTCCATATATGTCAGATGTTCAAACTTTGTAGCAGATGGATCCTTCTTCGGATCTGCAGAATACACACCATCAACACCGTTTTTCGCCATCAGAATGACATCTGCCTTGATTTCGCTGGCACGTAATGCTGCTGTTGTATCTGTTGAGAAGTATGGGGAGCCTGTGCCACCACCGAAGATGACAACTCTGCCTTTTTCCAGATGACGGATTGCACGACGCTGGATGAATGGTTCTGCAACCTTTTCCATTTCAATGGATGTCTGCACACGTGTATCAACACCAACACCTTCCAGAGCTGACTGGATTGCCAGTGCATTGATAATCGTAGCAAGCATGCCCATATAGTCACCCTGAACACGGTCAATACCGATATCTGCGACTGTCTTACCGCGGATGAAGTTACCACCGCCTACAACAATGGCAATTTCAACACCAAGCTGCTGAGCTTCTTTGATTTCTGTGGCAAGACTTTTCAGTACTTCCGGATCAAAGTTCTTTTCCTTACCGGAGAGCGCTTCTCCACTGAGTTTTAAGAGAACACGTTTATACATGATTTTCCTCCAAGCTTTTTTCTTTGTTCATTATATCATCACACATTGATTTTTTGTATGAAAAACAGTATTGTTTTGAGTAACACGGAGGAACCCCATATGACACAATATGGAATCGCAGATATCGGTTCTAATACAATCGTACTTTTAGTCTATGAAATGGAAGGCGGTAAACCGATCAGTATCTATCATAAAAGCACCCCTTCTCATCTGATTGATGATGTTTCAGATGACAGAATCATGTCACAGGAAGGCATCGATAAGGCACAGAAAGTGCTGTTACGTTACAGTGAAATTTTGGATGAAATGGATGTCCATTTCCGTTATGCCTGCATTACAGAACCGTGCAGAATACAGAATCAGGATGAACTGATTTCCGCACTGCAGGAAACAGGCTTTGAAATCTATCCATTAACCGGAAGTATGGAAGCTGCATTGGATTATCAGGGTACACTGTTTTCCTGTCCGCAATATAAAGATGGCATTGCTTTTGATGTTGGTGGAGGATCCACAGAACTGATTTCATTTCAGAACAACCAGGCCATTGAAGCCATGAGTTTCCCGCTTGGCTGTGTGCGTCTTGCCCATCTGCCTTTGGACAATACAGATTGCCAGGCTTCAATTCTGCAGGCAAGAAAGGATTATCCATCCCTGAATATCACATGTGATACATTGATCGGTATCGGTGGCTCATTACGTTATGCAGGGCTGTTACTGGATGAAATGTATCACACAGGCTATACCATTCCTGTAAACCTGTTAAAAGAAGTATATGACCGTCTTGTCGCAAAAGAGCCGACAGCTCTCAAAGCGATGAAGAAAGTTGTAGATAAGGCACGCATTCCTGTGTTTCTGCCTGGTGTGCACATGATTCTGGAAATTTCCAGAATCTATGAAGCCAAAACCATTATTGTTTCCCCTACCGGAATCCGTGAAGGCTTTCTGATGTCCGTTCTGCAGGAAAATGATTTTGATGAAAGTGAGGCATGATCTATGTTTCATCTGATTGCTACAGTGGTTGCTGCTACAGTGGCTGGACTGATCGCAACAACTGTATTCCATACATCCTTATCTCTTGGTATGACCATTGTACTGGGACTTGTTGGAGGATTTGTCGGTTCTTTTGTATTAGGAATCATCGGCATCCATGGGTCCGGTCTGATTGGTACAACCATTGTATCCACCATCGGTGCTTTATTAACCGTATGGGTGGCTGGAAAGATTTTCAAATAAACCTCAGATAGAAGCATCTGAGGTTTTCTTTTCCCAACTGAAAAGACAGCTGACTGTACTGTTCAGCTGTCTTTATCTTTTCTGTAATTATTCTACACCGATGACAAAGCTGTAAACCGGCTGTCCACCATCCTGCAGATCAACATCAACATCGAAGTTTTCTTCGACAAATTCAGCAAGTTCATCCGCCTGCTGTTGGGATGCATCTGCACCCTTGAGGATTGTGACGATTTCAGAGTCATCATTCATCATCTTTTTGAGCAGTTCTTTGCATGCTTCCATCATATCTGTGGAAGTTACGACGATTTCCTTGCCGACAAGACCCATATAGTCGCCAGAGTGGATTTCTCTTCCATCGACTGTTGTATCCTTGATTGCATATGTTACAGAACCATATGTAACATGATCAATCGCATCCTGCATTGCTTCCGTATTTGCTTCTACGGATTCTTCCGGATTGAAGTTGATGCATGCACTGAGTCCCTGTGGAATGGACTTCGTTTCAAGAACGATAATATCCTTGTCCTCTGTTACCATCGCAGCCTGCTTTGCAGCCATGATGATGTTGGAGTTATTTGGCAGAATATAGATATGCTTTGCATTGACCTTGGCAATCGCAGATACGAAATCTTCTGTGGAAGGATTCATTGTCTGACCACCGGATACGACAAAGTCAGTACGATAGTCAACAAAGATCTTCTTGACGCCTTCTCCTGCAGCTACCGCAATAATGCCGTATTCCTTTGCTTCTCCGACTTCTTCTTCCTCATCGAGAATGGATGGCTTCAGATCATCCTGGATGTTTTCAATCTGAACCTTACGGAAGTAGCCATAACGTTCACCAAGCATGAGTACTTCACCAGGTGTCATCGTATTCAGTCTTACCTTAATGCCATCTTCTTCAACAATCAGTGTGACCTTATTGCCAAGCTGTTCGATGGATTTACGGAAACGATCTTCATTGAAGCTCTTTCTGTGCTTTTCATCAAAGTCAAGAATGAATTCTGTACGATAACCGGAAGAATATTCATTCTTTGTATCCGTATTGACCTTTTCAGCTGTTTCTTCTGTAATCGGTGTTCCCTGCAGATATGCCTGGAAACCTGTAAAGATATACAGAAGTCCTGCACCACCAGAGTCAACAACATGTGCTTCCTTGAGAACCGGAAGAAGTTCCGGTGTACGATCCAAAGATGCTCTGCACTGCTTGACAAATTCATCCACGAATTCTTCCATGGAAGCTTCTGGATGATCGTTGAGATAGAAGGAACCGTAGTCACTTGCTTCTCGAACAACCGTCAGAATTGTACCTTCCGTCGGACGCATGACTGCCTTATAGGCAAGCTTTGTACCATTCAGCAGAGAATCGGAAAACTCTCTGACTGTGACTTCATCCTTATCCTTAAGTCCCTGATAAACACCTCTGAATACCTGAGAAAGGATAACACCGGAGTTACCACGAGCACCCATCAGAAGTCCTCTGCTGAGTGACTTCAGTACAACAGGAAGAGATTCAGATCCGCTCTTTCTGACTTCCGCAATACCATTTGTAAATGTCAGGGACATATTTGTACCGGTATCACCATCCGGTACAGGGAATACATTCAGTGCATCAACCTCTTTCTTATGCAGATTCAGATTGTTGCAGCCGCTTTCCAGCATGCTTTTGAATTCTAAACCATTCATTTTCTTCATTTTTATCTACTGCCTTCTTCAGTTATTGACTCGTACGCCCTGGACAAATACATTGACCTGATTAACTTCAACAGTCAGTGTCTTTTCCAGTACATACTTTACTTTCTTCTGTGCTTCCTTGACTGCTTCTGAAATCTTGACACCAAAGCAGGCAATAATGTATAAATCAACGTCGAGACCGTTTTCTGTCTCTTTGACACGAACGCCTCTGCTGTAGTTTTCCTTGTTCAGAAGTTCTGCCCATCCATCTTTGAGGACCTGCTTGCTTGCCATTCCGACAACGCCATAGCACTCAGTAATGACACCACCTGCTAAAGAGGCGATGGCTTCTTCTGAAACGGAGATACTGCCATAGTTCGTTTTTCTTTCAACACTCATGAACAAAACTCCTTTTTCTTTACAATTATAACAATATGTTTGATTTTTTTGCAATATCACGGCATGACAAGTACGCCTGTAGCGTAATATCCTGCTTCATAATGTGCCTGAAAATCAGGATCAATGATTTCTGTTGCGGTTTCATCAATTGGAATCGGAATCGGATTGCCAGCAGCATCAACAGCCGTATTACCATCCTTATCCACATAGTAGTGCTTGACGGCACTGTCTCCATATTGCGTCTTACGCACATTTCCATCTTCGTCCTTCCAGTATTCCACACTGGTAGAAACCTTGTTCCATGGGCATACCTGCGAAGCTGCTGAACTTCCAGAATCAAAGCCATAGATACACTGGCTGTGATCTTTCTGGGAGGCATAGATTTCATCATAATAGGCAAGCTTGTCCAGATTGTTATAGGAGCCGATGTAATAGCCTCCTGTACGCATCAGAATCTTCATCGCCTCATCATCATATTCCAGAGCAAACTGATGGATTTCAGCAATCGAAGCAACAACCTGTGCGCTTAACTCTTTTAACGCCTTGCATAAAAGACGTGTCTGTTCACTGTCTGTAAAACCTGTGATATATGGCACATCCGCAATGACATCCAGATATTCTCCTGATAAAGCAATCACAGAACCATCAGCTAACAGCAGCACAGCTTCATCATCATACCTGTATCCAACCGGTCTTTTTTCTGTGACTTTAATGGAAATGATGCCATGATCTGACCATGAAACATCCACACTTTCAAGTAACGGCTCCTTTTTCAGCCGATATTCCAGTAAAAACGGTATCTTTGTATAATACAGATCGTCGCAGGAAACATCTGCCAGTGAGCTGATATAGGAGCTGGACAGGTAACGGTTGCCAGAAACAGATACGGCAGATACTCTACTTTCCTTACTCAGTGTAAACAGAAAGATCAGTACAATTACACCAGCCAGCATGCCGTATTTGGCAAGAGCCGGTTTATTGCGGTTAAATGCTGCCTGGGACCTGTTTCTTCGCTTTTCATCAAATACCTGTTCCACATGTTCCACAAATGCAGTATCTCTGTCCTGTTTTTTCTTGTTGTTTATCTGCAATTGAATTTCTCCATTTCCGTTTTCAGTGTAATACCAAACTGATCTTTGATCTTCTGCTGAATTTCTTCAACAAGTTCCAAATAATCGCGTGCCGTAGCATTGCCGAGGTTGACAATAAAATTCGGATGCTTCTGAGAAACACAGGCACCACCATGTACATGTCCCCGATATCCGATCTCATCGATCAGCTTCCACGAATTCATTCCTTCCGGATTGCGGAATACCGAGCCACAGGATGGATAATTGAGTGGCTGTGTTGCAAAACGTCTTTCTCTTCGATTTTCCATTAACTGACGGATTTCATCCGGATCCCCTTTCTGCAGTTTCATCCTTACTGCAGTGATGATCCAGTCCGGATGTTTCTGAAAGATGCTTGTCCGATAGGCATACTCAAACGAATTCTTTTCCATCCAGCACAAAGATCCATCCCGATAGACGAAAACCTCTTCTACGATATCCGACATGCTTGCCTTATAGGCACCTGCATTCATGAACACCGTTCCCCCAACCGTTGCCGGTATACCACTGGCAAATTCCAGTCCGGATAACCCTCTTTTAGCTGCTTCTTGTGCCAAAGCAATGATGGAACAGCCAGCCTGTACCGTCACATATTCTCCATCAAAGAAGAAGTCAGTAAAATGTCTGTCAAGACGGATGATCACACCTTCATATCTTCCATCTCCACATAACAGATTGGATCCTTTTCCTATGACTTTAAATGGAATGCTATTTTTACGGATGATCCGCATGACCGCATCCAGAGACATTTCATTTTCCGGATATACGACGTAAGCTGCCTCTCCCCCAACACGCAGTGTTGTCATTTTCTTGAGTGGCACATCACGTTCTGTTGTGCTGATCGCACTTAACTCTTCAAACAGTTCCAACATGACTTATCTCCCTGCATAACGCAATCATCTTTTCAGCAGCATCCGTTTTTCCTGTTTCTTGAGATGCTGCCTTCATCCTTTCTCTTCGTGGTTCATCAGCCATCAGCTCATTGATGAGCTTGGAAAGGCTCTGTGCATTCATATCCTTTTCTTCCAGCAATACCGCCGCACCTCGATCGGATAGTTCCTTTGCGTTATAGTACTGATGGTTATTTGGAACATATGGACTAGGGATCAGAATGGAAGCACATCCGATGGCACCGATTTCTGCCATGGTTGTAGCACCTGCACGTAAAACTGCTAATGCACATCCCTTCAGCATGACTTTTCCATCCACATAATCCACAACTCTGATATTGTTTTTTCCTGTAACGGTAAACTGATAACTGTTGGATTTACCAGCAACAATGATTACCTGATACGTATCTGAAAGATACGGGCATGCCTCATCTATGGCTTTGGATACCGAAGCACTGCCAAGGGATCCCATCATCACAAGTACAAACGGTTTTAAAGGATCCAGATCATACTGTTTCAGTATCAATGGATCATAGTTCACATGTGATGCAATGGAAGCCTGCGGGTTTCCAAGCAGATGCACCTTTCCTTCAGGGAACTGCTTCAGATTGGATGGATAACATCCGACAACCCCATCTACCATTTTCCCAAGGTACATGTTTGCCTTTCCTGCAAAGGAATTCTGTTCATGCAGAAGCGTTGGAATATGCAGTTTATGGGCAGCACGGATCAAAGGTACGGAAATGTAGTTACCAAATCCGATGCAAAGATCCGGCTTTTCACGGATCAGCATATTTCTAGCAAACTGTTCTGCTTTGATCAAAGATAAAACAGAGCTGACTTTATTGAGGATGCCACCGCTTGTACTTTCCATATCCGTACCGATAAAGCGGTAACCTTTTTCCGGAATGATCTTTGCTTCCAGACGGTCGTTGGACCCGAAGAATACGACTTCGCTGTCCTTTTCCTTTTCGACCAGTATATCAGCCAGGGCAAGTGCAGGATAGATATGTCCTCCTGTACCCCCGGCAACCATCATGACTTTCATACGAAAACAAGTTCCTTTCGTTTATTAGAATCATAACATAAACATGTCATGTTACAGAAATAAACATTACTGTGCGAACGAAGCAAACTGAGAATTGAACAGGTCCGCATAGAATCCGTTGCGGCTTAACAGCTGTTCATGTCTGCCGGATTCAATGATTTTTCCATCCTTCATCACACAAATCAGATCCGCATTAACAATTGTTGACAGACGATGTGCAACAACAAGGCTTGTTCTTCCTTCCATTAATGTATCAAATGCCTGCTGTACAAGTACTTCCGTTCTTGTATCAATTGAGGAAGTTGCTTCATCCAGAATCAGGATGGAAGGCTGTGCCAGCATGACTCTTGTAATACAGAGCATCTGCTTTTGACCTGCGGAAAGTCTGTCTTCCTGAATGATGGTATCAAAACCATCTTCACTGTGTTCAATCCAGTCCAGACACTGCGTTTTTCTACATGCTTCTTTCAATTCCTCATCACTGGCATCCGGTTTTGCGATCAGCAGATTATCACGGATCGAACCGGATGACAGCCATGTATCCTGTAATACCATGCCAAAACAGCTCCGTAAAGATGTTCTGTTAATGGAAGTGATATCTGTACCATCCACACTGATCCTGCCGCTGCTGATTTCATAAAAGCGCATCAGCAGATTGATGATCGTTGTCTTACCACAACCGGTTGGACCGACAAATGCAACATGCATACCTGGTTTTACATGCAGATTGAAATCTTCAATAAATGGACGTGAAGCATCATAACTGAAGCACACATGTTCCATCGTGATTTCTCCTGTGATAGAGTCAATGGATGGTTTCTGATGTGAACATAAGACAGGATCATCTTCCTTTTTCTGATCGAGAAGATCAAACAGTCTTCCAGCACATGCAAATGCATTCTGCAACTCAGTTATGACAGAAGTGATGTCATTAAACGGCTTCATATACTGATTGGCATAGTTGAGCAGAATGGTAAGTCCACCTACGGTCAGATTGCCCTGCAGAATGAATAATGCACCCAGTAAAGCAACACAGGCATAGACAATGGAGTTGACACATCTTGTACATGGATTTGTCAAAGAGGAATAAAATGTGGCTTTTGTTGAACACTGTCGTAACTGTTCATTCATCTGATGAAATGTTTCTTGACTGCGTTTTTCATACCCGAAAGCCTGTACCACATTCATGCCTGATACCATTTCTTCCACATATCCCATCTGCCTCCCGCGGGCTTTGGACTGCTTGCGGAACATTGTATACGTATGGGTGGAAATAAATCTTGCGACAAGGAAGGAAACCGGTGTCAGAACAATGACAGCCAAAGTGACCATACCGGAAGTCTTCAACATGAATACAAGCGTCAATACAATTGTCACAACACCTGTAAACAGCTGTGAAATTCCAAGAACAAGTCCATCACAGATGGCATCTCCATCCGCAATGATCCTTGCGGTCAGATCTCCAGTTTTCTGCTCATCCAGATACTTCAAAGGAAGATTCATAACGGTTGCAATGGCTTTATTACGGATGGAAGCGACTGTACCATAGGCAACGGAATTATTGACAAGTGTCATCAGTAAGGTTGCAACTGCTGATATGACAGTACATACAGCAGCCTTGGATAAAAGAGGCATCAAGGCATCAAAAGCCACATTGCCTGCACCAATGATATGATCAATTGCCTGACCGAACAGTACAGGCAGATACAGCTGAAATGCTGCAGAAACAAAAGCAAGCACAAAAGAAAGAATCATCATGAATCTGTACTTTCCGGCTTCCTTGAGTAAACGTTTCAGTATTGTGCGATTCATGATGCCTCCTTTTCGCCCCTGGATTGGGATGCATTGATCTGCTGGTATACACTGCAGGAAGAAAGCAGTGATTCATGCGTACCATTTCCAACAAGCCTGCCATGATCCAGAACAAGAATCTGATCACATTGCCTGACGGTTGAAATACGTTGTGAAATCAGAAATACGGTACAGTTTTTTATCTTTGCGATTGCCTGACGCAGCTTTGCATCGGTTGCGTAATCAAGTGCACTGGATGAATCATCCAGGATAAGAATCTGTGGCTTAGATACAATGGCTCTTGCGATGGTAAGCCTCTGTTTCTGACCACCGGAAAGATTTCTGCCACCCTGTTCAATTATCGTATCAAGGCCATCTTTCTTTCCTGCCACGATTTCATCTGCCTGAGCAATGGTCAGTGCCTCATGGATTTCTTCATCACTTGCATCTGCTTTTCCCATCTGCATGTTCTGACGGATCGTACCGGAAAACAGGACTGCCTTCTGTGGTACTATACCGAAGATTTTTGAAAGCTGCTGCTTTGGGTAAGACGCTAAAGGCTTCCCATTGATCTGAATCGAACCGGACTTGGGGTCCATGGTCCTTGTCAAAAGACGCACCAGTGTGGATTTGCCAGAACCGGTACCACCGATAATCCCGATCATTTCTCCTTCCTTTACTGTAAAACTGATATCCTGTACAACCGGAGTGCCATGATCATGATAGGAAGCACTGACATGTTCAAAACATACAGTACCTATTTCATTGCTTTCTACAGGCATGGTTCCATAGGACAGTTCTGGAGGGATGGCTAATACATCCGATACACGCGCTGCACAGGCAATGCCTTTATTCAATGTGATCATCAAAGAGGAAAGCTTGATCAGTTCAACGATCATCTGCGCCATATAGTTATATAAGGCAACAACCTGCCCCTGTTGCAGTATGCCTGCCTCAACCTGAATTGCACCGGTATGAATCAGAACACATACCGCAAGATTGACAATCAGAAAAGTTACCGGATTCAAAAGAGCTGTGATTCTGCCAGTTAATACGACATAGGATGTATATCTATCATCTGCTTCCTTGAAATCCTGAACTTCCTTTTTTTCCTGTGTAAAGGCACGAATCACACGGACACCAGAAAGGTTTTCCCTTGTTTTAACCGAAAGCCGGTCCAGATATCCCTGCACCTTTTTGAACATCGGAATTGTTACAAGCATGATGCCAAGTACAATCACAAGCAGCAAAGGAATTGCTGTAGCAAATACAATGGCTGCCTTACGATCAATGGTGAGTGCCATGATGAATGATCCAAATACGATAAACGGAGAACGTAAAAGAAGACGTAATCCCATGTTGACGGCTGTCTGGATCTGGTTGATATCAGAAGTCAGACGTGTCATCAGTGTATCTGCACCGATCTTTTCGTTCTGCCTTAAGGAAAGTGAGCTGACATGAACAAATAAAGCCTCCCTGATATCACAGGCAAATCCAACCGCGCAACGTGCAGAAAAAAACTGTGCTGTGATTGCAAAGCCAAGAGATACCAGCGCAAGTACCACAAGAAGCCCTACACGTATCATGATCATCTTCATGTCATGTGCAACAATGGCTGTATCAATCAGATCTGCAACGACTAACGGTACAAACAGATCCATGAATGCTTCCAGCATCTTAAATAACGGTGCTAAAACTGCCTGTACCCGATATGGTCTGAAATATTTACCAAGCTGATTCATAAACTCTCCTTTACAGTTACGCAATTATACACCAAAAAGAAACCGGATACCCGGTTTCTCATAACATCTGATCGATTCTTTTCCAGATTTCATCCATACCTTTTTTGGAAATGGAATCAACCGGTACAAGTGCAGATACCGGTAAACCAAGTACACCGGCAATCTTCTGTGCGTTGGACAGGAACTTTCCTCTTGAAATCTTGTCTGCCTTCGTACAGGCAACAATGATATTCAGATGGTTTTCTCTGCCATACTCAATCATATCCAGATCCTCATCGGATGGAATTCTGCGACAGTCCAGAACAAGAATCATCCCTTTCAGGTTTTCTCTTTTCTGAAAGTACGGTTCAATCAGTTTCCCGAAAGCAATCGCACTCTGTCGATCACTTGTGGCATAGCCATAGCCTGGGCAGTCAGTAAAGACAACGCGATCATCAACATTGAAGAAGTTGAGCAGTCTTGTCTTACCTGGTGTCTTACCGGAATAGGCAAGATTCTTACGATTGACCAGAGCATTGATCAGACTTGACTTACCTGCATTGGATCTGCCCGCAAAGGCGATTTCAGGAAGTAAACTGTCAGGCCATTGGGACTGCTGAGCTGCTGTTGCGATCAGTTTTGCCTGATAGGATTTCATGGACGCACCAGCGCTTCCTTGAGTACCTGTGATACGTTTTCCATTGGCTTGAATGTGATTGCTTCACGCACTGCCTGTGGTACATCATCCAGATCTCTTTCATTCTGCTTTGGAATCAGAATCGTATTGATACCAACACGGTTTGCCGCAAGAGACTTTTCTCTTAATCCACCGATCGGTAATACGTGACCACGTAATGTGACTTCACCCGTCATCGCAATATCACTTCTGACAGGTCTGCCCGTTAAGGCAGATACGATGGCTGTTGTCATTGTCACACCAGCAGATGGACCATCTTTTGGTACAGCTCCTTCTGGTACATGGATATGAATATCATGGGACTCAAACCATTCCGGTTTGATCTTGAATTCATCGCCATGACTTCTGACATAGTCAAGTGCAATCTCTGCACTTTCCTTCATGACATCACCCAGCTGACCCGTAATGACAAGTCTTCCCTTGCCGGCAAATGTATTGACTTCAATCTGCAGTACATCGCCACCGAATTCCGTATAGGCAAGACCGGTTACACAACCGATCTGATCCTTCTTTTCTTTTGCACCGTATTCAAACTTTTCCTTGCCAAGCCATTCATTGATCAGCTTCTTATTGATTGTGACTGATTTCTTACCATCCTTTAATACAGCAAGTACAGTCTTACGGCATAATGCAGAAACAAGTCGTTCCAGCTGTCTAACGCCTGCTTCTCTTGTGTAATGTCTGATCAGATACAGAATTTCAGCATCCTTGAGATGGAACTGGGATGCCTTGAGACCATTTGCTTTGAGCTGCTTTGGAATCAGATGTTCCTTGGCAATGGTCACCTTGTCAATTTCCGTATAGGAAGGCAGTTCAATGATTTCCAGTCGATCACGTAACGGAGCTGGAATGTTTTCCAGATAGTTAGCTGTTGCGATGAACATGACCTTGGACAGATCATAGGATTCTTCCAGATAGTGATCTGAGAAGAATGTGTTCTGTTCTGGATCCAGTACTTCCAGCATCGCATCGGATGGATCTCCCTTATAGTCAGCACCCATCTTATCGATTTCATCAATCAGGAATACCGGATTGATGACACCGGACTTCTTCATGCCCTGAATGATTCTTCCTGGCAATGCTCCAAGGTATGTTCTTCTATGTCCTCTGATTTCTGCTTCATCACGCACGCCACCAAGTGACATCTTGACAAACTTTCTGTCAATGGCACGGGCAATGGAACGTGCTAAGGAAGTCTTACCGACACCAGGAGGACCGACAAGGCACAGAATCGGCGCATTCAGTGTACCTGTCATCTGTTTGACCGCAAGATATTCCATGATACGATCCTTGACTTTATCAAGTCCATAGTGGTCTTCATCCAAAATGGCACGAACGGCATTCAGATCATCACTGTCCTGTGTTTCCTGCCACCATGGTACATTCAGCAGCCAGTCCAGATATGTACGGGATACACTTGTTTCCCCGTTTCCTGGTGGAAGCATTTCAAACCGCTTCAGCTCTTCCAGAGCCTTTTTCTTGACGTGTTCTGGGTATGGATTGTTTTCAATCGTTTCTCTGATCTTTGTCGCATCATCATCCATGCTGGAAACATCACCAAGTTCTTCTTTGATGGCTCTCAGTTTTTCACGCAGGTAATATTCCTTCTGACCTTCATCAATCTTGCGTTTTACCTTTTCATTGATGGCGGATTCCAGCTGGTTCATTCTTTCCTGCTTTTCCAGTTCGGAAATGATCATGTACATTCTTTCATTGACATCAGCAGTTTCAAGCAGTCTCTGCTTTGTATTCTGATCTGTCACGAAATACTGTGCAAACTGATCTGTTAATGTCACAGCACTGACACCCTGGGAAAGCTGATGCACAACATCAGCGGGGAAGGATGCAGTTACGGCAGATACCTTCTGGAATTCAGAAATGATACGCTTGACAAGAATCACTTCTTCATCTGAGCTGGAGAAGATATCATCTACCAGTGTGACTTCACCACTCAGAGTCTTTCCATCATCCATTAAGGAAAGCAGCTTTGCACGTTTCATACCGGTAAAGGTAACACGCAGATATCCTTCCTTACGACGGATGATTTTGATTTTCGCAAGTGTACCTGTTTCAAAAAGGTCATCCTTACCAGGATCCTCAACACGGATATCCTTCTGGGAGACAATGAAAACCGTCGCATCATGGCCATCGTTTGCCTGGTTTACCGCATTGATTGACTTGGTTCTGCCAACTTCAATCATGACATCCTGACCAGGGAAAATGATGACACCTCTTGTGGCGACAACAGGTACATGCATTGTTGTGGCTTTTGTCATAATGAAACCTCCGTTTCTATTCAATGTATGAAAATAAGACGCGGATGCGCCTTATTTCATTTGCTTTTCAATCAGTCAGCCTTGACTGTCTTTTCGGCGTTTTCCTTAACGAGTTCGAATGCCTTCTGATTAGCGACATCCTTCTTCAGCATTTCAGGATTGATCAGGCTCTTAACCTTTTCTGTTTCCATGCCATACGCCTTGGCAATGTTCTCATATTCCGCATTGAGATCTTCATCGGATGGAACAATGTTTTCAACTTCCGCAATCTTTTCCAGTGCCAGTCTGATTGTAACAGTCTTGACAGCCTGTTCACGGTAATCTTCCTTCAGATCTTCCGGCTTCTTGCCCATGATGGACAGATACTGAGTCAGGCTCATGCCATACTGAGAAATCTGGTTAGCCAGCTGCTGAATCTGGTTCTGAACTTCTTCTTCGATCAGAGCTTCTGGCATATCTACTGCTGTATGTTCAACCAGTTCTTCCATTAATGCGTTATCAGCTTCGTTTTCAGCAGAAGCCTTTTTGCTGTTTTCCAGTCTTTCACGTACCTTGGCAACAAGCTGCTCAGCTGTTTCAACTTCCGGAATGGAAACATCCTTAGCAAAGTCATCATCTACTTCAGGCAGTACTTCTGTCTTGACAGAGTTTACCTTGACCTTGAAGACAACTTCAGCACCAGCAAGGTCAGCTGCATGATAATTTTCAGGGAATGTCAGGTGAAGATCCTTTTCTTCACCGGCAACAGTACCGATCAGCTGATCTTCAAAGCCTGGGATAAAGCTGCCAGAGCCAAGAGTCAGATCATAGTTCTCTGCCTTGCCGCCTTCAAATGCTTCTTCACCCTTGAAACCTTCATAGTTGATGTTGACGATATCACCGTTTTCAGCTGCGCCTTCCTTTTCTTCCATGTCAGCGTACTGCTTTCTCATACGGTCGAGTTCAGCTGTAACTTCTTCATCAGATACGGATGTTTCAGCCATTGCATAATGCAGACCTCTGTAATCTGTAACTGTTACTTCAGGCATAACCTGGAATGTATAAACCAGAACTGCCTTTTCTGTGCTGAGATCTCTGATATCTGCAGATGGCTGAGAAATCGGTTCAACACCAGTTTCTTCAAGGCCTCTTTTCAGCCATTCATTGATGTGTTCATCAATGGCAGCTGCCTGTCTTTCACCCATGGAAATCTGCTTTTCAACAAGTGCCTTAGGTGCACAGCCCTTACGGAATCCATGAATCGTTACATTCTTTGCGAGCTTGTTGAATGCTTTTTCAACAGCCTTCGCCCATTCTTCACCTTCGATGACGACTTCCAGTTCACCGGTGGATTTTTCTTTCAGTGTCCAAGTTGACATTGTATTCTTACTCCTTTTTCTGTTCAGTGCTCGAGTATTATAACAAATACGACAATGCAGTGCCATGAAAATACATTTATTTTTCATGAATTTACATCATTTCGCCGTACTTTACTATCCTAAACACTTCTTTTAGCACTGTCAAGTATAAAGTGCTAAAAGAATGTCATAAAAAAGAGACAATCCATGGGGTTGCCATGGATCTGCCTTTCATTCACTTTCTACAACCGTTAATGCACAGAAGCCATTGCTTTGTCCTAAGGCATCTGCGATATTGATACAGCAGTTGCCCATACGGTCAATCGCATGAATCATTTCGTTAAATGGTTCCGTCATTCTTGCATCACACTGTCCTTCCCGGATTCTGCGGACATGAGATCTTCTCATCCGTACACCAAGGTCAAGGATTTCCTCTTTACGATCATACAGATGATCGATGGAAATCTTCTTTTCCAGCATGGCAGTGGATACATCCATGAACATCTTTTCAACAAGCTGGAAGCTGTGCATGATATCATCCATCGCCTCATCTGAAAACTGTTGTCCCTTTCCTTTGCGTTTTTTCATTGCTTTTGAAATCTCTGCGCACAGATCATTCATTCGATCCAGATCACCGAATACGTACATGATACCGGTTGTCAGATTTGCCTGATCTTCCGTGAGACTTCCGGAAGCAAACAGCTGTGCAAAGTAATCTGTGATGTGGGTATACAAGACATTGAGATCATCACTTCTGCGGATCACTTTATCCGCAAGAGCCTCATCCTCATTCATCATTGCCTTTTCAAGACGTTCCATGTTATGGGATACAAGTCCAAGTACACGATCAAATTCCTTATAGATCAGCTGCAGTGCAGCAACCGGCTGCGATACCAGCTTTGGGTCCAGATACATCGGAACCGAATCCTTTGTCTTTTCACTTGCTCCATCCGGTATCAGCTTCATAACAATCTTTACCATCAGCCAGATCAAAGGAATCCAAAGCAGTGTCATAGCAACATTGAAGAATGTATGGGCATTGGCAATCTGCCTGGAAATCACTTCAATTTCAGGTCCTTTTGGTGAGATTGCCTGAATGAGCGATGCAAAAGGCTTCAGAAAAATCAGGAAAATCACGGATCCGGATACGTTGAAGACACAATGTGCCAGTGCAGTGCGCTTGGCATCTTTGGACTGCCCGATACTTGCAAGCATGGCTGTAATGGTAGTACCGATATTATCACCAAGCAGAATCGGAATTGCACCGACAAGGCCGATCACACTGCTGGCACCATCTGATGCAGCCTGTGCGGCAAAGTTCTGCAAAATCGCAATCGTTGCAGAAGATGATTGAATGACAAGAGTCATTCCAGTACCGGCAAGCACACCAAGTACAGGTACTCCTGCAACCTTTTCAATGATTTCCGTAAATACCGGAGAACAAGCCAGTGGCTTCATGACGGATCCCATCGTTTCAATTCCAAGAAACAGCAGACCGAATGCGAAGATCGTCTGACCGATCGAACGGATCTGTTCCTTTTTCACAAAAAACGAAATGACAAAGCCTATAGCAATAATCATGTATATATAGTCAGACAACTTGAATGCGATGATTTGAGCTGTCATTGTCGTACCGATATTAGCACCAAGAATAATGGAAATTGCCTGTGGCAGATTCATCAGTCCGGCACTGACAAAACCGATTGCCATGACCGTAGTCGCCGATGAGCTCTGCAGTACTGCTGTTGTAAGAGCACCTGCCAGCACACCAAGTATCGGATTCCCTGTCAGCAGTGCAAGTAAAGATCTCATCTTTTCACCTGCTGCCTTCTGCAGACAGTCACTCATCATATTCATTCCGTAGATGAAGATCGCAAGACCTCCTAGCAGTCCTGTGATGATCCTGAATGTTTCATTCATATGTTTTCCCTTCCTGTCTTTGTAACCTTGGTTACGCATTCAGTGTAGAATACACATGAAAAATCAGTTAAAAGCCTGTGTAAAGTTTATGTTAAATATCACGTAATCTTTACAGAAACATCCAAAAAAGGCATGAATTAACATGCCTGATCAGTTCAGAATCACATGATTGTAATCAGATGCATACTGCTTTAACTGTTCCTGCAGTACTTCATCCTGTAATAAATCCGCCACCTGGCAGGCACATTCATATGCCAGATCCCTTCCTTCTTCCTTATCATAGGTCAAAGGCAGATTCATATAGATTGCAGAAACAAGCACCTTCATTGCAAGCTCATACACAGAAGGATATTTGTTGCCAAGCCATTCCTGAAGATATTGCCTTGCGGTAACAAACCCTTCACACTGATCCACCGGAACAACGCAATCCCCATCAAATGTATATTCCAAACCATCTTTGATGACTGTAAACTCTTCTTCAATCTGCTGGGATGCAATGGCATTGATCAGTAATGCCTGTGCCTGAGGAAACGGATCACTGTTGAAATATGCCTGTATTTCGTCTGTGAGTTGACGCAGATTACGTCCCATTAAAGCATTGACTGCAGCAAGCTGTCTGGAAGCATCTCCATTCAGATCCATAAGGATCTGATCCAGACTGCTTTCCTGTACCACTCTGTTTTCACTTTTCCCATAGCGGATATCTTTCTGCAGTTGCTGCAACTGCTTTTCAATATCAGATGGAATATAAGGCATTGATAATTCCTTTGTAACAAGTGCAGATGCCTGCTCATACTGTTTCTGTTCAATCAGTTGTCTGATTTCTGTGATGATTTCTTCGTACCAGTTATCCATAGATGTTAAATTCCTGTTGAAAATAGTAAACGATTTGTGAAAGATTGACAACTGTCATACTGTAATCCAGTATCTTTCAATCCAGCCGCTTCCGGTTAAGCCAACATCATCCTTGACCATGTTTTCCATCACACCTCCACATGCCTGTATCGTTTTACGGGACCCGATGTTATCCATATCACAACACAACAGCACTTTTTCTTCCCCTGCCTGTCTGCAGTAATCAATCATCAGCTTCAGCATCTTAACTGCATGCCCCTGCCTGCGAAAAGAAGGACGGATGCTGTAACCGATACTGCCACCATAATGCAGCAGAAAGTCAGATAAAGGATGCCGGTAGTCAATAATGCCAATGACCCGATCAGCATCATCCACATACAGGAAAACATCTGATGGAACATAGGCTTTCCCATATGCTTTTGTAAGCCGTTCTACAAAGTTGAGCCATTCCTGTACTGACTCCGTATGTTCAAGCCCGGCACAGCCATCGAAGTGATCACCATGTTCCATCATTTCCTTACGGAAGGATAGAATCTGTTTTTCATAGGACATATCCGGTCTTACAAGTTTCATGTGAATCTACCTGGCGAGGAAACCTGCTGATTTATCAGCGGGAGGAATCGCCATTCTCCTTTCTGTAAGCATTCCTTTGTTGGTGCTTAAGTATTTGATTTTCTTGAATGACACAGATCCTTTATTGACCTTTGTACCATCCAGTGTTCGAATATCCATAAACCCGCTTGTTCTTCTGCCAAATACAAAGTATTCCTGATCTTCGTATTCTACAGTGTCAAACAGTCTGAAACCTCTTACTGTATGCGGAGCCTGATTCCTTTTACGGATTCCGCCTTTCAGAATCGTATTCTTATGGATCTGTCTGTTATGATGCCGTATTGCTTTTGAAAGATAGTAATCGCCATCATATTTTGCTGCGTAGTTTTTCGTAATCACTATGGCATCATTGATATGTGATTTTTCTAAACCATATCGTTCTCTCCAGAATTTTGTAATATAGCCATATGTTTCCTGCACGTGCATACCAAGTGGCTCGTACTTTTCTCTTAGTCTTGCTACAAGTGTCTTTCTCATAATTCCCATAAATGCAGCATCTTTGAAAGAATGACCTCTTCTCCTGTCTGGAAGTTTCTTTGTTCCATCATGGATTGCTTTATGGCATTCTTCACACAGCGTTACAAGATTGTCTGGAGCATTACCACCTGTTTTCCGTGACTCAATGTGATGTACATGAAATTTTGTGCCATCTTTATGTTTCTTACAGCACTGGCATGTATAGTTGTCTCTTTTGAGAACATACTGTCTTACGTTATATTCGTCATACATCTCACCCAGCTGATAATCTGTTCCCACTGGAAGTGGCTTTCCTTCTTCCATTGCTTTGAGTCTTTGTGTGTCAAATTCCGCTGTCTCTACTCTGATCTTTGTGATCGGAAGTATCTTTGTGATTTTTGTAATTGCGGATACATGTTCCTGAATTTTCACCTCAACAGAAGGTGCGATCCATCCTTTTGGCTTTGAATGAACTCTGTTTTCAAATCTTGCCTGTCTGTATCTTGTTTTCCGGTTTCTTCTTGCTCGTCTGTTCTGTCTTCGATTTGAAAGAAGATTTACAACATCGTTTCTTGGACTGAGTTCTTCTGCGTACAGAACATTCTTTTCTGTTGTTGCAGCAATACCAACATGTTTGCTTCCTGCATCCATCCCTAGTGTTACTGGTTGTTTATAGCCAGACGAACCGTAAAACATTTGAATTGTGAAAGGATTTCTTTTTACTACAGTTGCCTTTCCATTCTGTAGAAGCACTCTTGCCTTTTGAGGTTTGCACGGCATAAGAGGCTCACCGTGCCTGTTGATTACATAAACGTACATATGCCGTCCTTTCTATGTCAGATATATAACAGAGAATATAACTCTGTTCAGCTTCTGACGAGCTGTAATAGAGCAGATTGCCATAATCTGCTCAGACACCATCGCCAATGTTATCTTTGCTTTTTACACATACCACACTGTTCCTACCTCTTAGAACTGTTTAATGACATACCACAGAGCTTCAGATTTGGTGTTACGTCCGAAGGTGTGATGACAGAGATAACGTAGTACCCTTATTGCATATGGCACTGCAAGGGTACTCAGGCTAGTCAACAAAGGCTTTTTCAAGCCTGTGGATTTATCCACGGGTTATTGACATTAATCTCCTGTCATCAATGTAATATGGCTGCCATCACTGTCTTTTGTGACAATGATCTTCTGAGGAATGCATTCATCCAGCCTCTGTACATGAGAAATGATACCGACAAGGTGGGTATGATCTTCTGAAAGGCTGTCCAATACCTGAATTGCCTGATCTAGAACATTTCCATCCAGTGATCCGAATCCTTCATCAATGAATAAGGTGTCCAGACTCTGTCCACCAGAATGCATCCGTACGACATCCGATAACCCAAGCGCCAAAGAAAGTGAAACAAGAAAGGATTCCCCGCCAGACAATGATGCAGACTGTCTTTTTTCTCCACTCATCCGATCCAGTACTTCAATATCAAGTCCTGCGCTACCGTTTTTCCGATACGATTCCATCCGATGTACAAGCTGATACTGCCCTGATGAAAGGATTTCCAGCCTTGCATTTGCCATCTCAATGATCTGCGTAAAGGAAGATGTCATAGCGTAACGTTCAAAGGAAAGCCTGCCACCAGCACCATTACTTCCCATCGCAAGATCATTCATCTTACTCAGTAATGCCATCATCTTCTGTGCTGTATTCAGTTTTCCACTCAGTTGCTTTGCCTGTTCATATGTTTCGCTGTGATTAGCATACATTCTGTCTGCCTTTGCATACAGGATGTCAATCCTGCGATACTGTTCTCTTGCTTCAGCAATGTCACTTTCAATGCGTTCAAGATCCTGTTTCTGCATGCCTTCGGTCTGCTTTTTCAGCTGATGCACACGTTGTTGTGTAATTGCCAAAGCATGATTCCATGCATTCAGACGTTCCGTATTGTCGGCAATCCAGACAGATAGATCATCCATGCCTGCAATCTGAGCCAATACTTCTTCTTCCTTTTCAAAGCCACAGGAAACAAGCTGGGTTTTCAGCTGAGCGGTTGCTTCTTCCAGTCTTTGACTGACTTCAGGCAGCCGGTTTTTCTGAACCTGTAAAGAACCCTGCAATTGGAAAAGCTGCTTATGCAGTTGGGATTCCTGCGTGTAAAAACAGGTAATCTGCTCTTCCATGGACGCTTTACTATTTTTCAGCTCAGCAATCATTTCCAGCAGCTGTTTTTCTGTTGGAACAGGGAATGATTTTGTCCGGTTTTCAATCTGAGCAGCAACAGATTCCATCTGCGCATGGATGGCAGAACTTCTGTTCTGTAATGTCACACTCTCATTTCTGATGCTTTCCAGCTGCAGTTTCAGATCCACTGCAGTGTTCTGCAGCTGTTTGAGCCGTGTGACTTCTGCCTTTTTTTGTGCGATTGCAGTCTGCAGATTTGTAATTGATGCAAGATCTGTTTCCAACTGATTACGCAAAGTAGCCTGCGCTTTTGAAGAATCCCATTTCTGTTGTGGAAGCAGCCTTTCAGAAACAGATTCAATGGCAGCTGTACATTCCGCCTGTAAGGAGGCAAAACTGTTTTGAACAGTACGCAGCTGCTGATCTGCCTTTTCAAAGGCAGCCTGCTTTTTTTCAACTGCACTGCGATCTGGAATCTCATCACTGCTTTGTGCCAGCTGATCGATCTGATCGACTGTGATATGGCTTCCACATACCGGACAGGTGGAATGACCTGTTTCTTTCAGCTGTTTTTTCATTGTTTTGGCTAAAAGACCCGTCTGCCCGTCAATGAATCTGCGATAGATGCATGCATATTCTTCCTGTGCGATTGCAGCTTTGCGAAGTGAATTTTCCAGTTTCTTTTTCAGATCTTCCATATCATTCTGCAGATCCATAATATGGTTGACAGCCAGAACGTCATCCTCAATCCGCTTCTTTTCTGCAGTGCACTTCTGCAATGCATACGTATCTGCTTCCAAAGATACCTGCAAACTTGCCAGTCCGGCAATTTGCTGTTCCCCTGTTGCGATCGTTTCTGCCAGTACAGCTTCCTGCTTTGTAACTGCAGCAATTCTTTCTTCCGTATTGTTTTTCTGCTGTAACAGCTGTTGTTTTTGACTGTTCAGACTTTCTACTTCTTCATATAAAGCTTTGCTCTGTTGTAAGGATGTCAGTTTTTCAACCGCTTCCTTGACGGCTTTTTCATATGCTTCAATCTGGTTTTTTTGTCCCTGCAGTTTTTCTGATTGAACGCGTAATGCACTCTCTTCCTTCTGCAAAGCTGCGATGGATGCTTCCAACTGCTGTAAAGCATGCATTGCATCCTGTTTTCTGCTGATGGCAGGTAACAGTCTAGAATCAATGAGTGTAACTGTATGAATCTTCTGTTTTAATGCTTCATAGTCATCTTTCTGATCCGATAATACCTTCAGCTGTGCTTCATTTTCACTAAGCTGTTGCAGTAAGGCATTACCATTTGTTGCCTGTACAAGTTTTTCCTTTAAGTCTAACCCTTTCTGGGTCGTCTGCTCTTTTTGTTTCTGTAGCTGCTGTACGTGTTTTTCATCTGTTTCCATCAGACTTTTCAGTGAAACAAGCAGATCCGGATGGAATGGATGGTAACAGAAAGGATCAGAATCTTCCGGCATGACAAACTTCTGTTCCATTAACCATGTCATCTGATCCTGCAATTGTTTCCCTGTATCCGCCTGCTTCAGATAAGCCTGATGAATCAAAGAAGCGTAATTGCGGATGAGACGATGATCAAAAAGGCGGGATAGAATCTGTGCCTTTCCTTCACTATCACTTTTCAGAAACTGTTTGAATTCCCCCTGTGCCAGCATGATGATCTGCGTAAACTGTTCCCGATTGAAGCCAAGAATCTGCGTCACAGCTTCATTGACACGTCTGCTGTTTTCCGTTACCGGTGCTCCATCCTTAAACATTTTTGCATCAAATTTCGGTATGGAATCCCCGTTTTTTGATTTTGGATAATGAATGGTACGGATCAGTTCATAGTCATGTCCATGATGGGTGAATAAAAAGCGTACCTTTGTATCAGTGGATCGATCCACAAGATCACTGTGCATCATTGCAGGCTTTCTTTCATTCCCTGATAATTCCCCATATAAGGCAAATACGATACCATCATAGATCGTTGTCTTACCTGCGCCAGTATCTCCCGTAATCAGAAAAAGACCATGATGAAAACGAGTAAAATCAATTGCTGTTTTCTGGCTGTATGAGCCAAAGGCTGTCATTTCAAGTAATAACGGTTTCATTCATCAGTCTCCTTTTTCACCCAGGCAAGCAATGCATCCACACAATCATTCAGATCAGACTCCTGCATGTCACTTTCCTGTAACAGCTGAGCCGCCTTTTCCATGAATGCATATTCTTCTTTTTCTGGAGGCATACCACCAGACTGCTCTGTATACAGATCAGCAAACAGCTGTTCCACGCTCTTTGTCCTGAGTGTATCTTCTTGCAATGAGGATGGAGTATGATCAAAATGATGATAGGAAGAAGTCATTTCCAATAACATGCTTCCACCATCATTCAATATGGATTTCACAAGAGAATAGAACGATGCATCCACAATGTCATCTGTAATCGTAATGGAAACAAGGGAATCATGAACAGGCTGATTCTGCAGTGAAGCAATGACGGCAGCCTTTGTATCACATAACGCAACCAGTGGATGCAGTGGTGGCACTGCAATTTTTGTAATGGACAGGTTTCCTTTTTCGTGTAATGTGACTTCCACAAGTCCTTTTTCTTTCTGCTTCAACTCTTCAAAGTGATAACACATTGGTGTACCGGCATAGCGGATATTATCCTTACCAACCGGATAGGAAGAGTGAATATGACCTAAGGCAATATAATCAAACGGTTCAAATACCGTATGTTCAATCTGTCCTACGCCTCCTACCATCGATTCCGATCCACCACGCTCAATTTCCTTTCCATCCACTACCACATTCTGATGTGCAATCAGAATATTTCTTTCTTCTGTATGTATTTCCTGAACGGAGATCAGTTTTTCCATTGCCTGCTGGTATGTATGAATGGAATCATCATGCAGCAGGTATGCGATCTGCTCTGGAAAAACATAAGGGAGCATCCAGAATGTCACAGGCCCACAGGCATCTTGATATGTGACATGTGGAATGATGGCATCTGTTAAAGTACCGGTAATATGAACAGCAGAGTCGTTGAGAATAGAACTTCCAAAAGCAAGTCGTTGGCCACTGTCATGATTACCGGCAATCATGAAAACAGGGATGTGTAAGGAATGCAGTCTGCTGACAAGCTGGTCCAGCAGCTCTACTGCTTCTTTGGATGGTTGGCTGCGGTCATATACATCCCCTGCAATCATCACACCATCGGGATGATTAATTTCACACAGCTGAAGGAATTGCTGCATCCAGTATTCCTGTTCCTCCAGCAGAGATTTTCCATAAATGATCTTTCCAAAATGAAGATCGGCAATATGATACAGTTTCATACATTGTACCTCGATGCACTCCATTATAACGTGAACCACCCGTCCCTGAAGGGACAGGCTTCTGGGAACATCAAACTTAGCTGCAGACTTCACAGCCAGAGGTTCAATTATTTACCATGGCTCGTTCCGAGCCTTTTTTTGTATCCATTCAGGCTAAGCCAACGGCTAAACCTGTTTCATTGATGTTGATCGCAGCGTTGATGTCTCGATCATGGTGGGACCCGCACTCAGGACAGTCCCATTCTCTGACTTTTAGCCATCCGTATGCGTTGTAACCCATACGATTGTTGACACACCCACATACATTGCATGTCTGGCTCGTGTATCCTGGGTTAACACGAATCAGCTTCTTTCCATAAGAGAGACATTTGTATGCAAGCATGTCTGCAAACATGTTCCAGGAAGCATTCGCAATGGCTCTTGACAGATGATGGTTGTTCATCATACCCTTAGCTTTTAGGTCTTCAATCACAATCACGTCATATGTCTTTACAAGCCATGTACTCAGCTTATCCAGATAGTCTTTTCTCTGATTGGCAACATGTTCGTATATCTTTGCACACATCCGCCTTGCTTTCTGATAGTTTTTGAAATCTGTCAACCGCAGATCTTCGTTCTTCTTCATTGCCTCCTTGGCTGACAGAAGCCTTCTTGATGCAAGTCTTTGCCAGTGGCGAAGGCGTTCTTCGGACTCTTTGTCAAAGCGAGGCATGCTGATTTTCGTCCCATCAGAAAGAATTGCAAAGTCTTTGAGCCCGACATCAATGCCGATTGTCTTTCCTGTCTTTGGAAGATCGACTTCCTCATATTCGCAAAGAACAGACGCTTCGTATTTTTCAGAGGCTTTCTGCCTAATGGTAATGGAGCAGATCCGTCCATGAGGGAGTTTTCCGGCTTTGAAATACACAGATCCCAGCTTTGGGATGCGGATATGATGAGCGTCGATAACAACAATGTTATTGTTGACACACTTGGAAATGTAGCTCTGCTCATGTCTCTTTGATTTGAACTTTGGAAAACGGCTCTGTCCTTTAAAGAAACGGACATAAGCTTCATGCAGGTTCTCGTTTGTGCCGGTCAGGGCGGTTGAGTCAGCATCTTTGAGCCATGGATATTCTCTTTTGAGCTGTTTGAGAAGATAGTTCATGGAAAACGCACTCAGGTATGGAGCGGAAGGTTCATTGTCGTGTCGTTCTTTCTGCATTGCCAGCATATTGTTCCAAAGCCATCTTGAACAGCCAAACGAAACGGCAATCTGCTCTTTCTGCGCATCATTGGGATACAGACGAATTCGGAATCCTCTCTTAATCTTTGTCATGGGAAGCCTCTTTTTTTCTCTGATCGTTGATGTACTTAGCGACCGCCTGTTGGTTTGAGGCCCCGATACTTTCAACATAGTAAGACGGAGACCATAAGTGCCTATCCTCTTTTTTCCAATAAAAGGATTTGAGTTCTGGGTGCATACGGAAAAGTCTGAAAGCGGATGTCCCTTTTAAACAAGAAACGATTGTTGTTACCGACAGTTTTGGAGGAGCCGATACAAGCAGATGCACGTGGTCGTCCAAACCAATCTCAAGATGCTCAATCGCGAAGCCTTTTTCTTCCGCAATCTGATACATCAAAGACTTCAGATCTTTCTCAATCTGCTCAGTAAGAACTTTGTTTCTGTACTTTGTCCCCCACACAATATGGTAATTCAAGTTGTACACACATGTTCTACCGTATGTAAGTCGTTCGTCATGTCTTTCCATAGCTATATTATAACATGTATTGATTCACAACACATTACCCTATGCAAAAAAATAGCGATTCATCTCGGCTCTAAAGAACCGAGTTTCCTCGCTATTTCCAAAAAAACTGACACTCCAAAGAATGTCAGTTAGTAGATGGTGTCCTGGACGAGATTCGAACTCATGACCGTCCGCTTAGAAGGCGGGTGCTCTATCCAGCTGAGCTACCAAGACAACGATTAATAGTATACTCACACCAGTTGATTTTGGCAAGTATTTTTCCAAAAATAATTTAATAAAATTTATTTCAGCCTGTGTGAAAACGTCTTTCTTGTAACGTGAATACGTACATCACTCATCTCAACTTCCATATAGGATGGTTCGCTCAGATCTCTGTTTCTCCAGATGGATCCTGGATTCAGGCATGTAATACCATCAATGACTTCATGATGATAGATATGAGAATGCCCACACACAGCAATATCACACTGCCTTGCTTTGGCTTTTTCAGCAAGCATCTGATAATTACCGAAAAACATATCCCGATGCCCATGGCACATATAGATCCGATGACTTCCGATTTCAAGGATGCGGTGCATCGGGTAGGCATCATAGTAGTCGTTGTTTCCCTGCACGGAAGTAAAGCCATAAACATCCAACTGATAAGGATGCAGAACAGAATCACCGCAATGCAGAAAACGGTATTCTCTCGAATACGTCTTTCTCAGATATTCCAGTCCGACTGTTTCCCCATGGGAGTCGCTGCATATGATCAGTTTTTCCGTTTTCACGGGCTCATTATAACACGATTTCCGTTTCCTTCTTTTGTCAAATCTTAGGATGTGCTAAAATAACAGCAGGTGAAACAGATGAACAACGTTGTACAGCAGATCGGTATCTTCTTATTTGGCGGAATGATCGTTATTACTCTAGGGATGATGATTCATGTCCTGCTTCATCTGCGGACTCTTTCCGCTTCCTTATCAAAGATGAATGCACTGACACAGCAGATTGAAAAGAATACGGCATTATTGAATATCAAGCTGGAAGTACTGGAAGAAGATCGTGCCCGTAAAGCAAAGCAGAACAAAATCGCAGGACTGATCATTCCTGGATTACTGGCAATCAAAGCCGTCTATGATGCCCATGATAACTATCATGGCATATCCGGGTATCGCAAGGCTGCCAATGATGTTCTGTTTGGCACAAAGACGGAACTGTTCCGCAAAAAGATGCAAGGATGATGAAAGACCCTTTCGGGTCTTTTTCTCATTCTTCTTCATGCAGAACACGCCAGATGTTTTCTGCAACCTGTTGTGGTACTACCTTTGCAATTTCTTCCACGCTGGCCTGTCTGAGTTTTGTGATACCACCAAATACCTTCAGCAGTTCTTTCTTTCGTTTTGGTCCTACCCCTTCAATTTCATCCAGAATGGATTTTGTCTGTGCTTTGGAACGCAGTTTTCTGTGATAACTGATGGCTGCACGGTGAACTTCATCCTGCATCCTTGTTAACAGAAAGAACAGACCACTGTTGCGGTCAATTTCCACAATGTTTCCATCTGTATCCATCAAGCCATCGGTATTGTGCTTATCATTTTTGACAAGGCCCATGACTGTGATGTCATCCTGCAGATCCAATGCTGTAATAATTTCATTTGCAGCATCAATCTGTGTTCTGCCACCATCCACAAGAATTCCATCCGGCATCGTACCTCCATCATTCAAAAGACGGAAATATCTGCGGTAAATGACTTCCTTCATCGAATCCACATCGGAGTTTCCTGTGTGCAGCCGATACAGGCGATAGTCTTTTTTTACCGGTTCGCCATCTTCATATACAACACAGGCAGAAACCGGGAATGCACCCTGAATATGGGAGTTATCGAACAGTTCTACCCGGTTCATCGGTTTTCCTGCAATTTGGGATAAAGCATTGACGGATTCCATCCGTATCGTATCCTGCTTTTCAACAACAGAGAATTTCAGCTGAAGCTGTGTTCTGGCATTTTCCACTGCCATATCCATCAGCCTTTTGCGATAACCTTTCTGAGGAATGGTCATATTGACAGAAAGAATCTGCGATAGCATATCAACATCCATTCCTTCCGGTAATACCAGTTCTTTCGGATATGGATGATCTTCATAATACTGGATCAGAAAGGACTGGAATTCCTCCTGTCCTTCTCCATACAGTGGTTTCAGCCTGTATTCCTTATTGAGAATGATGCCATTGCGAACAAGCATACCAGCAATCGCAAGGTAACCTCGATCTGCATACCATGTAAACACATCGATATCCTTCTCATTCACTTTTTCGATATTCTGTCTTTCCCCAGCTACCCGATGAATGGATTCCAGTGTTTCCTTGTACTGCTGTGCCTTTTCAAACTGCAGCTCTTCTGCTGCCTGCATCATCTTTTCCTGAAGCTGTTTTTCCATCTGCTTAGTATCGCCATTGAGAAACTTTGTAATCTGATCAGCCATCTGTTCATATACTTCCGGTTGAATCTCGTACTGGCATGGGCCAAGGCACTGACCGATATGGTAATACAGGCATACCCTGTCACCAACATTGTTGCAGCGTCTGAACGGATACATTGACTGCAGAAGTTTAAGTGTTGTCCTTGCTGCGGAAGCATCCGGAAACGGTCCGAAATATCTTGCCTTCCTGTCTTTTTTCATATCCCTTGCGATCATCAGCCGTGGATACTTTTCACGGGTCATCTTGATATAAGGATAGGAAGAATCATCCATGAACTGGATGTTGTATTTCGGTCTGTTTTTTTTGATGAGATTGATTTCAAGCACAAGTGCCTCTTTCTCAGAAGCAGTGACGATAAAATCAAAGTCTTCAATATTCTGTACAAGCTTTGTTGTCTTGAAGTTATGCACACCGGTAAAGTAGGAATTGACACGGTTATGCAGATCCTTGGCCTTACCGACATAGATGATTTCACCTTTAGCATCTTTCATCTGATAGCTGCCTGGGGCATGCGGCAGATTCTGCAGTTTTGCTTTGATATACTCTCTGTCCATTTATTTCATCACCACAATCGTAGCCCCGGTGCCACCTTCCTGCGGCATGCCAAGGCGATACTCTTTGACACTGCTATTGGATGCAAGCCTGTTATGAACTGCCTTACGAAGCCGGCCTGTTCCATCTCCATGGATGATGCGGAATGTCTTAAGACCATGTAAGGCACAGGAATCCATATAGTCATCCATCTTTTCCATTGCTTCATCCACACGCAAGCCGATCAGATTGACTTCCATCGGCATGGATGCAAAGATGTTTCTACCTGTATGAATGGAAAATTCCGGTCTGTTTTTTGTTTTTGGAATAACATGAATGCTTGGGCGGATCTGGTTTGGCTTGACACGCATGGATCTTCCATTCATCGAAATACGGATATCCTTTTTACCGACTTCCAGCACTTCACACACCTGAGAATTTCCTTTCAGTTCTACCGCATCCCCAACCTTGTATGTATAAACAGTGTTGTCTTCTTCTGATTCCGTTTCTTCTTCCACATTCAATGCGCGCACTGCCTCCAGTGCTTCATGGTAACGCAGATTTTCCTGGTTCTTACGGATCTGCTTCAATACTTCATCTGCTTTTTTCTTTACGGATGCAACATAGTCATCTGCTTCCTTCTGTGCTTTGCTTTGCAGCTGTTCTTTCTGTTTTTCGAGTCGTTCCGTTTCCTTACGCAGCTGCTTCTCTTTTTCTTCAGCAGCTTTCAGTTTTTCTTCCAGCTCCTGCTTTAATACCTGTGTTTCATTCAGTTGTTTTTCCAGCTTTTCAATCAGTTCATCTTCTTCTGTTTTTGCCTGGTTTTTCAGATGCCTTGCATAGGAAACAATCGATTTTGGCACACCATAGCGTAAGGCAACTTCAAATGCATTGGATTGACCGGTGAATCCTTCCAGATACCGATATGTTGGAGCAAGTTTTTCCAGATCAAACTGAACGGAGGCAACAAGAATATCATCATGCCGTTTTCCATATGCCTTGAGTCGGTCATAGTGGGTTGTGATGACTGCCATCGTACCTCTTTGCCGCAACTCATTCATGATGGAAATGGCCAGTGCTTCTCCTTCTCTTGGATCCGTACCAGATCCGATTTCATCCAGCAGGCATAAGGAATGGCTTGTTGCATTGCGGATCGCTTCTGCCTGTTTGCACATATGTGCAGAAAAGGAAGAAAGTGAAGATACAACCGACTGATCATCACCAATGTCCGCATAGATCGCATCAAAATAAGGAATCACGGCACGCTCACATGGTACCGGCATGCCACAGTATGTCATCAGTACAAATAATCCGATCACTTTCATCGATACCGTCTTACCACCGGTATTAGGACCGGTAATCAGAAGGATGTTCTGACAGGAAGAAAGATTATATGTATTTGCTACTACTTTCTGTGGATCAATCAGAGGATGTCTGCCTTTTTCAATGTGAAGCTCAGCCACATCCGTCAGTTCCGCCACACAACAGTCATGATCCTTCCCCCACTTTGCTTTGGCAAAGATCTCATCCAGCATGGCAGCCGTTTCAATATTTCCGATTTCTTCTTCTGCCACTTCCCCGATCCATGCAGAACACTGCTTCAGAATACGGTTGATTTCTTCTTTTTCCTGTTCGATCAAAGAAGCACGTTTATTGTTGAGTGGGACAAGGGCAGAAGGTTCCACATACGATGCCTGACCAGAGGCAGAATCCCCATACACCATTCCACCAAAGCTGTTTTTGTCTGCTGCACGAATCAGCACAACTGCTCTTCCATTGCGGTATGTGACAATCGAATCCACAACACTGGAAGAATGATTTGCGACAAACGATGCCGCAGCAGAAGCAATATCCCCATCCACTCTGCGCAAAGAAGAACGGATGGACTGCAGTTGCTTTGAAGCATTATCCATCACTTCTCCATATTCATTGAAAATTCTTCTCAGATTCTGTTCCAGCTTTTCATGAACAATCAGTGAGTCAAACAGTTCACCGATTTCCTTATGTTCCACTTCAGTTATCGTGGATTCATAGTTTTTCATCGTACGTATGCCACCGATCAGCCGCATCTCATCCAGACACTCCTGTGGGGATAGTGTCCTTCCTTTTTTCGCATTGGCAAGAGTAGCACGCAGATCAGACATGGCAGTAACAGGACATGGACCATATTTTACCGTACAGGCAAGTGCCTCTTTGATTCTTGCATTATCTCTTTGGATCACAAGACGATCAAAACACGGAGAAGAACCATGAACTCTTTCCTTCCCAAGTGAAAAATCACAATATCGTTCTACCTGGGTCATAATGACATCCAGTTCAAGACTTTTTTCTATTCTCATATCAATCACCTGTTCATTATCTTAACAGATTTTCATGGATCCGTATCACTGACACACAACAACATGCTTGTTTTCATCATCCACAATGGTAAAATAGCTCCATGAGTAAAACCGTAATCACATTAAAGTTGAGCCCCGCTCAGGAAGAAAAGCTGTACCAGACATTTGAAAAAAACAGCTGCAGACCTCCCCAGTATGCCAAGTGGCAGCTGCGGTGTGAAAACTGTGTCATCACCTGTTATACCAGTGGAAAGACAGTATTTCAGGGAAATGATGCAGAAGTATATGCATCCCCATTCATGGAAGATACGCTTGTACCATTACAGGCAAAGAAAAACAATGCCAGCACATTACCACAGGCTGGCAGTGATGAAGTTGGGACAGGCGATTACTTTGGACCGGTATGTGTCTGTGCTGCCATTGTGGATGAAAACACGTATCCTCTGATACAGAAACTTGGGATCCGAGATTCCAAACAGCTGACAGATGAGCAGATTCGAAAGATCGGTCCACAGCTGTTACAGGCATTACCGCATTCCCTTCTGATTCTGGATAACCAATCCTACAACCGTGTACATGATACCAATAACCTGAATGCGATCAAGGCAAAACTGCATAACAAAGCATATATCAACCTGAGCAATAAATGTGGTCTTCCAAAGCTGATCACCATTGACCAGTTTACCCCAGAAGATACATATTACCGCTATCTGAAAGAGGAGCCTCAGGTTGTCAAAGGCATCAACTTTGAAACAAAGGCAGAAGACAGATATCCATCTGTCGGTGCCGCTTCCGTGATTGCCCGCTATGCATTTCTTGTGAAATGGAATGAAATGGAAAAGCAGTATGGCATGACATTTCATAAAGGTGGAGGGCCACAGGCAGATCAGAGTGGCAGACAGTTTATTCAAAAATATGGAAAGGAAAAGCTTGGCCTCGTCGCAAAACTGCATTTTAAAAATACGGAACGACTTTAGACATTCCGTATTTTTACGCTTATCCGATCATTTCTGTTAATGCAGAAGACAGAGCATCCAGACCCTCACACTCAAGGTCTACCTGCTGCTGTAATAATACTGTCTCGTTTTCGATGCATGCCTTGAGATATGAAATCTCATCGGATACATCATCACCATCTTCTTTTTCAGACAAAGAAGCAATCACATCATAGAGATCATTGTGCCCCTGTACTCTGCCATCACCCCACATCAGTCTTTCCGCAGGCTGGTTAAGTACGTAGTCTGTAAAGTATTCAAATGTTTCCTTTGAAAAATCATATGCATACCAGTTATTATCCACTGCCCAAAGATATTCATCCAATGCTGTGGATACTTCCCCATTTTCAAGAGCTTCGACTGCTGCCTGCAGATTTACAAGATTATTGACTGAATGTTCATGCGGGAACTGAGATACGTCTTCCCATGTCAGTCTGACAAAATAATCTTCACAAAGACGGAACGCGGAAAGAAGCTGATCATTGAATGCTGCATACTGATCAAGCACTTCCTGTGCCTTCTTTTCATCACCATCATTCAGTGCTTCTGCATATGCATTGTTTGCTTCCTGTACCTTTTCGTATGCTTTTTCAGCAAGTTGTAATGCTGCTTCAATCTTTTCATTCAGAACAGATGTTAGAGTCCGCTGAAAAGGGCCATTCAGAGTCCGGCAAAAAGGGCCATTTTGA